>NZ_CAMUMS010000023.1:0-3342 GCF_947090115.1 Veillonella montpellierensis | reverse complement strand
GGATAGGAAGTTGCTGATTAAGCGATAAGCACTTACCTTTGGGTAAGTGCTTTTTTGTGTTGCTATGATGTTTATTTTTATGTATTTTCTATTTGTGGTGAATGTAGTTCATGACAATAATGAGTTAGATACTAAATCATAATATAGGTTATAGTAGAAATTTTATGATCCATTCTCATATGTTGTTTTTATTGTATAATTAAATTTTAATAAATTCTATTATAGTATTATCTATTGTTGTATATAAGTTATAGCATTATTATCTATTAGTAATATATTATGTGATATATTTTTTTTATAATTCTTATATATTTTATTGACTTTTATAATCAAAATTATTATAGTGTAGATAATTAGTATATATGAAAGGAGTAGTATTATGAAAAAATTTATTATGTTTTTAGGAATGCTTTTAATGTTTTTTTCTTTTTCAATTACATCTTATGCTACAGGAGAATCAGCAGTGACTATGGTATGGGTAAATCCTGCTGCAGTTAGCGATATTTCTAGTGCAGAACAAAAATTAAATGAGGGATTACAAAATTCTTTAAAGAAATATGGTTTTCAATATGCAGATTCTAATCAAGCTCAGATGATGATGCAGCAATATATGATTGAAAATAATATTGTTCCTGATGATACTAAGACAAGTGTAGGATTTTTACCTAAAAAGGCAGATATGAAAGCTTTTGCTCGTGAAATGGGAGTACAATATGTAGCGTTTACAAATGCAAGAATTACTGATGAAAAAGTAAAAGCAGCATGGCTTTCTTGGGTAGGTGCTAAATATGAAGTAACAACATTATTTACAACTATTGTTTATTCTGCATCTGAAGATCGATATGTATTCTTCAATCAACAAACGGTTAAAGAAAATGCTGCTGGTACATCTAGTACAGAAAGAGCCTTTAATAAATGCTGTGACACTTATTTTGCGAAAAAATTAACATCAGATGTATTAGTATTAAAATAAAATAATTTAAAGATAATATTACAGTTTAT
Organism: Veillonella montpellierensis; assembly: GCF_947090115.1. Taxonomy (NCBI): domain Bacteria; kingdom Bacillati; phylum Bacillota; class Negativicutes; order Veillonellales; family Veillonellaceae; genus Veillonella; species Veillonella montpellierensis. Next base: position 2,340 of record NZ_CAMUMS010000023.1, on the reverse strand, counting down.
ATCAAATTATATAGATAGTAATAGTTATAAATCTATAAAAGCACTCTACATATGATTGATGTTAGAGTGCTTTTTATATTAAAGAGAAAAGTTGTTATTTATGATGATTTTATAAGTAGTGTTACTAGAGATTACTAGCCATGTTATACTATATTCACTAATAATCTGAATATAAATCTTCTATTAGGGAGAGTAGAGGGTAGCGGTAAGCTTAGTTATCAAGGAACGAAGTGACGCAGAGAACTTAGCGAGAGCATCCAGAAACATAAAAAGGACCTTACCTAAGTAAGATCCTTTGCCTTGGTGACCCAGGAGGGATACGTAAACGACTTAGTGTGCTAGGAGCATAGCGACGACGCGCACTTAGTCGATACGATGTTCACTCCGTAGCGTAGCGGAGGGCCCTCCAAATGAAAAAGCACCTTGCCGAAATAAAGTGATAATACTGATGATCTCCTAACATAAAAAGGACCTTACTTAAAGTAAGATCCTTTGCTTTGGTGACCCAGGAGGGATTCGAACCCCCGGCCTTCTGATTCGTAGTCAGACGCTATATCCAGCTTAGCTACTGAGTCATAGAGTTAATTAGATGGCAGGGGCAGTAGGACTTGAACCCACAACCGACGGTTTTGGAGACCGTAACTCTACCAATTGAGCTATACCCCTAATTTCTAACTGACTATATAATTATAATTAAAATTTGTTTTCTTGTCAATGATATTATAATACTATTTTTCAAATCTTTCTTAGTGCTAATATATATGTTACACCTTGAGACGTATTATGATACAACTTGGTTTGGACTTTTAAAGTGAAGCATATTCGTGTGGACTATTATATCTTGCTTCGTGTTTTTCTCTTTGTTTTATCAAATCTTTTTTGCTTGTAAAGATATTTGTGTCATATATAATTTCCTATCTTCTTGATGACTTCTTTCAACTTTACAATTTTTAGTTGTTAATACATAGTTATACAGTTTTATAATGATGTATATGAACAGTAGTTTCTTAGCATTTTGTGGAATTATTATATGTTAATAGTTTTGGCGTAGTATATATGAGTATAATGAGAATTATAAATTTAACGTTAGTGTGCACCGTTACGCTATTAGCTTGATAGGTCTTAATGGGCATAAAATGATTAGTACATTACTATGGTATACATATGATATAGGAGCTTATCGTATGGAATAGTATATATTCTATACAATTATATGCCTTAGAAATTTATGAAAATGGGTAGTTTTTATATGTTCGTATGGATATTCTAATTACTAGATGCAGTTTACATTCATAGTAGATATATCGTATCAATTCCTGTATTACTCACAATAAGATGATAGAGTTTTGATAATTTAAAATTCTGTTGATTAGATTTTTTGATAGCAGTATTCATATTATCTTTGAGTATATTGAATTTACTAAATTAATCTATTATAATAATAGGTAGAAATAATTTATATTTAACCATTTAATAATTTGCAAAGTTATATTGAAATTGTACTAGTATAAGAGAGGGGGGCTCTATATGAATCATATTTATAGAGTTATTTGGAGTAAGGTAAAACATTGTTATGTTGTTGTATCAGAAATTGCTAAACGAAATGGAAAATCATCGTCTAAAGTGAGCAGGGCGGGCATAACTGCATTAGCGTTATTGGGTACAATTTCTTTGGGAACTAGCGTATATGCAGCTAATCCAACAGAAAATTCGACATTAACGGCAGATCAACAAGCTGTGTATAATGAGGTTTTGCATGAATTGGAAAATAATGGTGTTCATTATGTGTCGGTGAAAGGCACGAGCAAAGATGCCGACACCAATTTCAACAATGACGGCGCCAAGGGCAATGGTGCCATAGCTATCGGCGAAAAGGCAAAAAGTACTAATTCGAGTGATATTGCCATCGGTAGTGGAGCAAATTCTGCCGGCGGTTGGGGTATGGCAATCGGCGTAGATGCCCAAAATACGGCACAATTGGGTATGGCTGTCGGCTATGCTACAAAGGTGGAGGCTGCACAGGGGCTGGCTCTGGGTGTGCAGGCAAAAGTAACGAAGGTGAGAGGAATCGGTATCGGTACGAATGCCAATGTATCCGGTGAGGACGGTATATCTTTCGGGAGTCAGACGAAAGTAGCCGGACAAGATGCCATCAGTATCGGTACGAGTGCGAGTTCTTCAGCCATGCGCGGGATAGCTGTCGGTAAGGAAAGTAATGTGGCGGCTACGGCGGCACGGGGCATTGCTATCGGTGACGGGGCGTATGTAGGGCCTGTTACAGATAAGCATAAGGGGACGGCTATGCCGAAACCGGGAGATGAGTGGAAGCCTGATATGCCG
>NZ_CAMUMS010000022.1:0-3435 GCF_947090115.1 Veillonella montpellierensis | reverse complement strand
GACAAGCAAATTAAAACAGCTCATGCCTGAACTGTATTAGTATTGTATCCTATTGCACTATAAATTGCAAGAGGGTTTTTATAAGTTTCCATAGGCTCTAGTCATCAAACGATTCTCGTCGTACATACCATATGTGAAAGACCTATCGAGGTTTCTACTCTTTAATGCCATCGCTACCTATTGCATAGTCACACTATAACAAAATTGTATACGGAGCATTCTAACGCATGCCTTCTCATACGATGAATCATCAACAATGATACCTATATAACAATATGCAGAGGGTTGTACCATGTACTCCCCTCTGCATATTGCATTCGTACTCTATATGCTACAAAGTGTATCATATCTATCGTATCTATTTGTATATACTATTATTATTCATCTTCTTCTATTTCAGAAGCAGGTATCACCGTAATAGATGCGACTTTATCACCGCTATCTAAATTTTGTGTTTTCACACCAGAAACGGCTTTACTTTTTTTCACTGCAATGTCCGTAGTGTTAAAGCGAATAATTTTGCCTTGTTCAGAAATAATCATCACTTCATCATCATTTCTTACTACTTCTACGGCTACAACATCTCCTGTTTTATCGGTAATTCTAAAGTTTTTAGAACCTTTACCACCACGTTTTTGCAATGTATATGCACTAATATCATTGCGTTTTGCAAATCCTTCTTCGCTAATTGTAAAGATTTGAACATGTTCATCGTTGCCAGTAAACACGCCAGCTCCTACAACTTCATCACCAGCATTTAAGTTAATTCCTCGCACACCGTGTGCTGCCCGTTTTAATAATCGTGCATCTTCTTCATTAAAGCGAATAGCGATACCTTTCTTAGTGCCAATCAAGATGTCTTGACCACCTGTTGTCATACAAACAGAAATTAAGCGATCTCCTTCATCTAGATTGATAGCATTTAAACCACTACGACGAATATTTTGGTACTCTTCGATTTTAGTTCGTTTGCATACGCCGTATTTAGTCACCATAAACAAGTTCGCATCCATATCTACCGATTCTAAATTAATCATCGTTGTCACTTGTTCACCTACATTCAATGGCAACACATTGACCATAGCTGTGCCACGAGAATTACGGCTAGATGCTTCTGGTACTTCGTAAGCTTTCAAACGATAACTACGCCCAGTAGAGGTAAAGAATAATAATGTATTATGGGTACGAACATGCATAATTTGTGCCACATAATCATCTTCTTTAGTCTTGATGCCTACCACACCAACACCACCTTTATGTTGGTTGCGATATACATTAGCGTTCATGCGTTTAATATATCCTTGTTTAGTTAAGGTAATCACCATTTCTTCATCAGCAATTAAGTCTTCAATATTAAGTTCCGATGTATCAATCGTAATTTCACTGCGACGAGCATCACCATATTTCTTCTTCATATCATCTAATTCATCTTTGATGATACCTCGTTGACGGTCTTCACTTGCTAAAATTGCTTTCAAATCGGCAATCAATAGTTGTAATTCCTTATATTCTTCTTCAATTTTTTCACGTTCTAAGCCTGTTAAGCGACGTAATCTCATATCTAAAATCGCAGTCGCTTGTTTATCGGATAAGCCAAATTGAGTCATTAATGACTGTTTAGCGATTTCATCGGTTTGAGAACTACGTATGGTGGCAATTACTTCATCAATATGATCTAAGGCAATCAATAAACCCTCTAAAATATGAGCACGCGCCTCTGCTTTTTGTAATTCAAATTGAGTGCGGCGCACCACCACTTCCAATCGGTGTGTTAAGTAATGATTTAATACTTCTTTCAACGTTAACACTTTTGGATGTCCGTTAACGAGCGCCAACATGATAACCCCAAAAGAATCTTGTAATTGTGTATGTTTATAAAGTTTATTTAATACGATATCTGGTTGTATATCGGCACGCAATTCAATCACAATGCGCAATCCTTGACGGTCACTTTCATCACGCAAGGCGGTAATACCATCAATCACTTTATCACGACTTAAGGAAGCAATCGTTTCAATCACTCGTGCTTTATTCACTTGGTATGGTATTTCAGTTACCACAATTTTATGCTTACCTTTAGGCATTTCTTCAATGGTCGCTTTCGCACGCATTTTAATACTTCCACGACCCGTACTGTACGCTTTTTTGATACCTTCTCGCCCAAGAATTAATGCTCCTGTTGGAAAGTCTGGCCCTTTAATGGCTGTCATCAATTCGTCAACGGTTACATTCGGATTGTCTATTAACATAATCAATCCGTCTGCTACTTCTCCTAAATTATGAGGAGGAATATTCGTTGCCATCCCTACAGCGATACCTGCCGATCCGTTAATTAAAAGACTCGGTACTTTGGCAGGCAATACAGTTGGTTCTTGCAAAGACTCATCATAGTTAGGCATAAAATCAACAGTTTCTTTATCGATATCGGCCAACATTTCTTGCGTAATTTTAGCCATACGGACTTCTGTATAACGCATAGCTGCCGCCGAATCACCATCGATGGATCCAAAGTTCCCATGCCCATCAACCATTAGGTAACGCGTATTAAAATCTTGCGCCAATCGAACCGTAGCATCATAAACAGAACTATCTCCATGTGGATGATATTTACCTAGTACGTCACCTACGATACGAGCCGATTTTTTATAAGGTTTATTCGGGGTCATACCTGTTTCATGCATCGCATATAAAATACGACGATGAACTGGTTTAAGACCATCACGAACATCTGGTAATGCACGCATAACGATTACACTCATCGCATAATCTATATAGGCACTTTTCATTTCTTTATCGATTTGGACAGGCGTTATTTTGCCATGACTCCAGTTCGTTTCCTCCACAGTTCCACCTCATTTGTTCTTATCATCTAGTATAAAAGTCAATTAATCTACCTTATATTATACCATTATACTGTCAAGCTTGTCAGTATGTACTGGTGTATATGTTTTCTTAGTTACCTTTGTTGTCAACATATATGTTACATATTTTATAACTATGACTTAATCGCCAACACATATATGCACACACTTCAATCGATTTGCTCGACCTAAGCTCTTACCATTTCGTTTCATGCAGTATGTACACAGATGTTGCACTTACATAATCTCGTGTCATAATCTATCTAATTTAATACACTATGTACCACTTTACTAAAGGGTAACATTCGATACTGCCATTAAGTACGCTCTATACCACGCTGATTGTCATTTGTCGCATCAGCAGAATCTATCTATTTGATACAGGACATACCACTATCGTACCTACCACTTATAAATATAGGCTATCTTATCTACTCATCCTGTTTTTCCATAGAATAGGCATAGCAACCTCTTTTATTCATTTTTCTTCTTCCAATGACCCCCTACAGAAACAACTTCTTCTATCTTTCTATCTTTCTATCTTTCTATCTTTCTATCTTTCTATCTTTCTATC
>NZ_CAMUMS010000021.1:0-7829 GCF_947090115.1 Veillonella montpellierensis | reverse complement strand
GAAGTTAATAGAATTGTAGATTTGGATACTGTTCAATTTCATATTGCAATTTAAGGTTATATAAAATAGTTAATAGAAAGATACATACGTCGCACTATAGGCATATGGAACGTAATTCTACGAATCTTGATTAGGATGTGATTTGAATTATAAGAGCATCCACTATGTTAGTATGTAAGAATATTCGATAATAATTAATGTACTTAGATATAATGAGGTATACATGTACATAGGAAAATAAAGTTTAGAGTTTGTCTATACGTCACTATGTGACGATAAGAATTGTAGTATGTTATAATAGTATTATGAAAGTCATTATCTATGAGTGCAGTATCTAGGGAGGTGAATGAGTGGATATTTTATATTATTTTATAGTGGGAATTTGTTTATTGGCCTTAGAACTATTTGTACCAGGTGGCATCTTAGGTATCATTGGATATTTATGTATTATGTGGGGACTCTATGATTTACTTGGTCATACGATGGAAACGGTACTTATATTACTAGGGATATCTTTAGTATTAAGTATAGTACTATTGATAGTAGTTAATTACTTTCCTCAAACATGGTTTGGTCGGCATTTTACACTTAATTTACGATTTACTTCGGATACAGGGTATACATCCAATGAAAGAATGTTTGATTTAGTTGGTAAAAAAGGAGTAGCTCATACAGTGCTTCGCCCTTCTGGCACAGCTCGTATTGATGATATGTTAGTTGACGTAGTAACAGAAGGAGATTTTATTTCTGCCGGGACGCCTATTGTAGTATATAAAGTGTCAGGAAGTAGAATTATTGTTAGAATGGATACAAATGTTCATAGATAATAGGTGCGTATATAAGTTGCTGAAGTAAATCGTATTGAGAAGATTAGTGCATAGAGAATTATTATTAAGGAGGGTATGTATGTTTGCAGAATTTGGATTTGTATTTATTATTTTTCTTGCTATTATAGCAATATCATTATTTTTGCATTTCGTGCCATTAGGTTTATGGATTTCCGCATTGGCAGCAGGGGTTAATGTAGGTATTTTTACACTTGTAGGAATGCGGTTACGTCGCGTTAATCCATCGCAAATTGTGTTACCTTTAGTAAAAGCTAATAAAGCAGGACTAAATGTAAATGTTAATCAATTAGAGGCTCATTATTTAGCAGGTGGCGATGTAGACCGTGTGGTAGATGCTTTAATTGCGGCAGAACGAGCATCGATTCCATTAACCTTTGAACGATCCGCAGCAATTGATTTAGCTGGTCGTGATGTGCTTGAAGCGGTACAAATGAGTGTTAATCCAAAAGTTATTGAAACGCCTAGTATTTCTGCAGTGGCCAAAAATGGTATTGAATTAAAAGTACGTGCTAGAGTGACTGTTCGTGCGAATATTGATCGTTTAGTAGGTGGCGCCGGTGAAGCCACTATTATTGCTCGTGTAGGAGAAGGGATTGTTACGACTGTAGGTTCCTCGGAAGAACATAGTAATGTGTTGGAAAATCCAGATCATATTTCGCGTACAGTGTTGAGTAAAGGTCTTGATTCAGGTACAGCTTTTGAAATTTTATCCATTGATATTGCTGACGTAGATGTGGGGCGTAACATTGGGGCTCAACTTATGACGGATCAAGCGGAGGCAGATAAAACCATTGCACAAGCTCGTGCAGAAGAACGTCGTGCTATGGCGGTAGCAAAAGAACAAGAAATGCGTGCATATACACAAGAAATGCAAGCAAAAGTTGTGGAAGCACAAGCTGAAGTACCTCAAGCATTGTCACAAGCCTTACGTGAAGGTCGGTTAGGCGTTATGGATTATTATACTATGAATAACGTATTAGCTGATACTAAAATGAGAGAGGCGATTGGACAAACAGAAGAGAGTGATTTGACAACACCTCCAGAATCTAAACAATAGGTGATATATGGATATTATTATTGGCATTATCATTATGATAATAGGAACCTTGGTTTTTACTAAAAAAGGAAATACATCATCCACACCTAGTGACCAACAACAAATTGATCATGAGCCGCTTACTTGGGAAGAGATGGAAGCAAAGTATGGCATTCATATTGAACGAGAGGATGAATCATTAGGTGAAGCTACAGAAATCACTCCGGCACGTATAGACGAGGTACCTGCTAGCTATCATGAGGAACCTATTGAAGAGAAAAATAATACATCCTCTTCTACTGTAGATGTACATAGAATGGAACGGGAAGTAGCAACTTCTACACAGTCAGATACGTATACATCTGTACGACCATCTTATAAGATTTCTGTTACACCAACTACTAAGTTACAGGTTACGAAATCAGTTACAACGGTTCATCATGTACAATCACGATCAAAACAACATACCGCAGTACATAGCAATGATTCGCCTTATGGCATTTCTCTTAAAACTGCTAAACGTGGCGTTGTGTGGTCTACCGTATTAGAAAGACCAAAAGGTTTACTATACTTTCAGAGAATGAAATATAAAAATCACATGTGATTTATCAAACATGGAATGGGATTAGAGTACCTAATACAGTTCGTTTTTCTTGTAAGTATCATAAAAAAATAGGCATTACAAAAAATACACACCTTAGTAAGAGCATATTCTTGGTAAGGTGTGTATTTTTATGATTGTTTTTTAACTGTTGCGGTAGACGAGCTATTTTATAAAAAGATATAAAAAATTATGATTGAACTATATGAAAATTGTAAAACTACAGTTATAAAAATCGTTTTTGTCAAGGATGCAAGTCATTCTAGTAGAAGAGTTTCCAAAAAAGAAATTCTATGATACTACTTATGCGGTTTCCCATGGTATTGTGATTAGACATGAAAGAATTATACTAAAAGTAATAGAAGTAGTAAGTTGAGATACGTATAAGAGAATATGATGCGTGGGGTGGTACAATGGGAAACATGACAATTAGTATTGATGAAAACCGATTAAGAGAATTGTATAGTTATGAACAAAAAACAATTGCCTATATTGCAAAGTATTTTGGGTGCAGTCCAGATACTATTCATAGACGATTAGCCATGTATGGCATTATAAAGAGGGGGAGAAATGTTGTAATTCCGCTTCACGAATTAGCAGCGCTATATAAAACTAAGTGTTATAGTGTGTATACATTAGCAAAGCGATATAACTGTTCTCACACTACAATTTCTAATCGCTTGCGGGACTTGGGGTTATTAAAACCAGTAAAAAGGAATACACCTACATCGATAAAGACCATAGATATTGTTCGTGCCTATAAAAGTGGAAATAGTGCTACTTTTATTGCTACTACATTAGGTATTTCTAGATGGAAAGTACTAGAAATATTACGACAAGAAGGAATACCTATTCGGCAGAGTCATAAACAGGTGCCATTAGATATAGCAGTTATTAAACAAATGTATGAACAAGATAAATTATCTACCCTAGAAATAGCAAAATTTTTTCAAGTTAAATCGTGTACCATTACAGCACGATTGAAAGAAGCGCATGTACCAATTCGTGGTAATCACATACAAATAGAAGAGGCGCGCTTGTTGTCTTTATTAGCAGCAGGAAATAGTTTGTGTACAATAGCACGATTGATTGGGTGCTCTTATACAGCTATTAAACAACGGGCGATAGCGTTAGGTGTGACCATACCTAAACGGGCATGGCAAGAGCATAAGAAACATATTGTATATCAATATAAAGAAGAAGGCAGTACGTTGCAAGAATTGGCAACATCGTATGGATGCTGCCCTAATACTATTAAAAATTTACTACAACGGGAAGGTGTACGTCGGAGATTGCCTGGTGTTAGATAGAATATAAACACGTTGTTACATGGTAGCCATAGAATTGATATGTTACGTATAGAATAATTATACTTTCAGTATGATACTTAATGCTTTCATTATAGGAGATCCTATTATACTTCTGACGATATGATATAATAAGTACAATATCATGATTTTACAAGATCATGACTAGATGTATGGATAATAGTAATCTATGTAGTTAGGAGTTAGTAGTATGGAGTTACTTGTTCTATTATTACCATTTTTTTTGGCTGGCATTGGAGCAGCTCTATTGTCAAAACTATCGGGGGTAGCCATGTCGATGGTATTGGTGCCAACTATATTATGTTTGGGTGCTACACCGATTGAAGTCGTGTCATTTATGTTTTTGTTTGTGTTGTATAATAATTTCACCGTAGAAACACAAGACGTACGACTTGATTTTAAACAGTTATTGTTTTTTAAAGGGTGGGCGTTTATTATTCCTATTCTTATTATGATTGGGATAGCCTTTTTCTCTCCTGCTTTGTCGATCGTTTTATTTGTAGCTTATTTTATTGTTGAATTAGGTGGTGCTCTATATAAACGCTTACCTATACAGGAACAACCAGACAAGAGTCAAGTCATCATTCATAGTGTATTGGCCGCTATCACTACATTACTTGGCGTCGCTTTAGTGAGGTATATTCCAGATACAGTATATTTTGGATTAGTAGGCGTGGCTATACTACTTATTACTTGGTTTGCTTGGTATAGCAGTAAACATCGCTCTATGTGCCAGATATGGTGGACCTATATTTGGTCAATCGGTCATATACTATTTGGCGTATTTGGCGTAGAAGCATCGCGTTATCCAAAGGCATTACGTCGTTATATACCACAAGCAATGGATACAATGATGCCATTGGTTACGGTAGTAGCTTCATTTGTGGGCATTATCTATGTCTATGCTGATGAAGGGCAATTCTCTTTACCGGCTTTTGCTGCTGCTATTGGTGCAGCGCTAACAATTCGAATCATAGGACTCTATGAATTTCCAAAACGAGGTACATTTTCTTATTTGGCGATAGCCATAGCAGTATTAGCCGTTATATGTTTATATTTAGTATCACCTATGCCTACTGGATTTAGTGGTATTACAACTATTTTTAATCAACCAGTTATGTAGAATAGTGTGTAGTATCTATGAGATTTTCTGTGGGACTATATAGAATTAAATATGTAGATGCATTAGCCTGTTAAGGGAGTTTACTAGTATGAAAACTTATTCATTTCCGTATGGTAGTACATATGTAGATTTTGCGTTGGATGAAAGTCGTGTAGTAGCAGAACTAGAAATGACGAAACAACCAGTGATTACCAATCCAGAAGAAGAAATTTTGAAGGCTCTTAATCATCCTATTGATGCGAAACCGTTACAAGAATTAATACGACCAGGTGAGACGGTTACAATTATTGCTAATGATGCAACTCGCGTGGCAAATACACATGTTTTTATGCCCCTATTGATTCAATATTTACATGAAATAGGTATTTCTGATGAGCATATTACAATTTTATTTGCCTTGGGCACACATCGAGAGATGACTCGTGAAGAAATGATTCATGAAGTTGGTGAAACGATAGGTGAACGAATTCGATTAGTAAATTCTAATGCGACTAAGACTAGTGATTTTATATACGTTGGGACTACTTCCTTTGGCACACCAGTTCATTTACATAGATGTGCAGTAGAAGCAGATCATATTATTTGTACTGGTTCAGTAGTACATCACTTTTTTGCTGGCTTTGGTGGTGGTAGAAAAGCTATTTTACCAGGCATATCTTCTTATGAAACAATACGAAAAAATCATAGTTTGATGTTGCATGAAAATGCCGTTATAGGACAGTTAGAGGGAAATCCTATCTATGAAGATCAGCTAGAAGGCGTTGCATTCCATCCGCCGACTTTTTTGTTAAATGTAGTGTTAAATGAACATAATGAGTTTACAGGCATTTTTGCAGGCCATTATATAACGGCTCATAAGCGGGCGTGTGAATTTGTAGATGCACAAAATGGTGTGGTTATTAAAGAACGAGCCCCCATTGTTATTGCTAGCACAGGAGGCTATCCAAAGGATATTAACATATATCAAACACAAAAGACTATGGATAATGCTGTAAAAGCTGTACAACCTGGAGGGTGTATTATTTTATTGGCAGAGTGTCGAGAAGGATCTGGATCTGCTATTTTTGACGAAACAATTCATCGGTTTCATTCTATTCAAGCCATTGAAGATTCTGTGAGAACAGAATTTCAGATAGGAAGACATAAAGCGTATGCTGTTACTAGATTGATGAAACAAGCCGAATTTTTACTTCTTTCAAATCTGACAGATAGGTATGCTAAGGAAGCCTTTTTTCGCCAGTTCATTCTATGGAAGAAGCCTTACATCGAGCAAATGAAAAGATGGGATGTGATGCACCTATTATTTTAATGCCTCATGGTGCGTACACGGTACCGATTGTAAAAAGTAAAAATTGACACTAGTTATCATTTGTTGGTAGTATATAACTAATAATACTTGTAAAGGAAGTTAGTTATGAATCATCTAGAAACTATCGATCAATTGGAAAATCCTAAAACAATGGGACTAGGACGTATTAAAGATATTATGCAAGATAGTCAAGTGACTATTAATGACATTAATAAATCATGTCGCATGTATGAATTTGTTAATGATACAGGTCACGCTAAACGAATTTGTTATCAATTGTTTGAGGGAATTGAATTAACTTTTCAAGATGTATCATTAGAAGAAATTACCCATCATGCACAACCTATGGAAGGGTTGTTTGAAATTTATTATTGTCATGATGGTAGAATTGAATGTGACTTTACGAATGGAAAATATTTATATTTAAATCCTAATGATATTACTATCTGTTGGAAACGACAACAGGGCTATCAACATAGCTCCTATTTTCCATCATCTAAGTACCAAGGCGTTTCGTTAGCCGTGTATGTGCCTAAGGCACAAGCAGCTGTTGATGCTATATTAGGAGCCGGTAAGCTTGATTTAAAAGCCTTATGTAATCGATTTTGTCATGAAGGTGATTATGGCGTTGTGAGTCGCTTAGAGTCGCATTTAAGTCAAGCGTTTGCATCATTTTATGATGCACCAAAAGAGTTGGCTCCTTCCTATTATCGTGTTAAGGCAATAGAATTATTAGTTTTATTACATAGTGCAGCACCAGAAATTAATATTATTCGCTCCTGTTATAATAAACAACAAGTAGATATTGTAAAACAAGTTCATGAAGAATTAATGCAACATATTACGAATAAAGAAACCATTGATGATATAGCCTTACGATATCATATACCATCGACATCGTTAAAAAAATGCTTTAAAGGTGTATACGGTATTACGATGTATCAATTTATTAAGCAAAACCGTATGCAACGAGCGGCTAGTTTATTAATAAAAAGCGATGATAATATTGTTGAAATAGCACGACAGGTTGGCTATGAAAATGGTAGTAAATTTTCTGTAGCCTTTGCACAAGTGATGGGGGTTAAACCTAGTGAATATCGTAGATCTCATAAAGAGTAATATTCGTATTAGGATCCGAATATTACTGATTTGGAGAAGTAAATGCAATCTCGATAGAGTAAAGTATATAACTATATGCTTTTGTAATTGTATTAGTATAAAAAAGTTCTTAGTAGTGTAATCTACTAAGAACTTTTTATACTGAATAGTTTTAGAGGGTAGATTCTATGACTGTGACTTTATAATTCATGAAATAAGAGTAAAAAGTACTTGCATTAGGGGCATAACATATGATATTATAGGAAAGTACCAAATATGACATATGACTCAGTAGCTAAGCTGGATATAGCGTCTGACTACGAATCAGAAGGCCGGGGGTTCGAATCCCTCCTGGGTCACCAGAGAACGAAGGATCTTACTTGATGTAGGATCCTTTTTGTGTTGAGGGATCGACGCACTAAGGTCTCAGCGTCACTGCGTTCCTAGAGACCTAAGTTGCTTACGTATCCCTCCTGGGTCACCAGA
>NZ_CAMUMS010000020.1:0-8740 GCF_947090115.1 Veillonella montpellierensis | reverse complement strand
ATCCCTCCTGGGTCACCAGAGAACGAAGGATCTTACTTGATGTAGGATCCTTTTTGTGTTGAGGGATCGACGCACTAAGGTCTCAGCGTCACTGCGTTCCTAGAGACCTAAGTTGCTTACGTATCCCTCCTGGGTCACCAGAACGAAGGATCTTACTTGATGTAGAATCCTTTTTGTATTGGGGAATGCTCACGCTAAGTTTCCGGCGTCACTATGTTCTTTGTGATGAAGATGGTTTATTATATACGATTAGATATGAGCAGTTATGAAAGGACTATGATTGCTAGACTAGATTTTTAGTTGTAATATTTTGTTAAATACGTATAATGAAAGTGGATAGTATTCGAAATGAAACTGTACCATATATGATTTATTTTACACTTCTATGAGAAGATATCGGTAGATGATACAAGTCCTACAAAGGGGGCTTGCCTATGAATATTGGATTTATTGGCGCTGGAAAAGTTGGTTGTTCTTTGGGGAAATATATGACTGAGAAAGGTCTTACAGTAGTAGGATATTATAGTCAGCATATAATTTCTGCACAATGGGCAGCTGTTTTTACAAAGAGTGCCTATTTTTCTTCGCTTTCAGATATAGTGAATGCTTGTGATTTACTTGTACTAACTGTACCTGATGATAGTATTATTGATGTATGGGATTTGATGCAACATGTACCGATAAAAAATAAATATATATGCCACTGTAGCGGTTCGATGCCATCGACCGCTTTTTTTAATGCTCATTTATATGGTGCTTATACCTATTCGATACATCCTTTATATGCGATGAGTGATAAAGCAACATCGTGGCAAGGATTGAACAATGCATTTTTTACAGTAGAAGGAGATGTAAGTCAAAAATATGCAATTGATCAGTTATTACAAACGCTAGGAAATCCGTATCAATGGATAGATAGGGCAGATAAAAGTTTATATCATGCAGCTGCTACGATAGGAAGTAACTTAGTCAATAGTTTATATTATGTATCTACACAGTTGTTAGAAGCCTGTCATTTTAGTTCCGAAACAGCGCAACAAGCATTACATCAGTTATTTATAGATAATGCACAACGGATAGCTGAATATGGATCTATAGAAGCCATGACAGGGCCGATTGAAAGAAATGACAGTAAGACGATTCTTTCTCATATAGAAGCACTACGACATTATGATCAACAGTTGCATTTGCTTCCTAAGGACTGTATGGAGAAACGAGATTCTAATGATGTTAGCAGAAATACACTAAAAACTGCACATGCTTATGATAGTTTGTCTATGTATCAATCCTTATCCAAGATTTTGATTGCCATAGCAGAGAAGAAACATATCACTCGAGATTATTCACAATTAAGGAGTATACTTGATGAAACACACAGTACAAACACTACAACAACAAAAGAGAGAGGGTAAAAAAATCACTATGCTAACAGCTTATGACTATTCTACGGCACAATTAGTTGATAAAGCGGGTATTCAGACCATATTGGTAGGAGACTCACTGGGCATGGTTATACTAGGCTATGATGATACCTTATCGGTTACTATGGAAGATATGATTCATCATACGAGGGCGGTTACAAGAGGCGTTACTAGTGCTTTTGTTGTAGCAGATATGCCATTTATGTCCTATCAATCTTCTGTATATGATGCAGTAGTTAATGCGGGCCGTCTAATGAAAGAAGGTCATTGTGATGCAGTGAAATTAGAGGGCGGATCTCATATGTGTCCTCAAATAGAAGCGATTACAAAAGCCTCTATTCCAGTAGTAGGTCATATTGGTTTAACACCTCAATCGATTCATATGCTAGGCGGATTTAAAGTACAAGGAAAAACAGTAAAAGCAGCGCAAAAGATGATTGATGATGCAAAGGCAATTGAGCAAGCAGGAGCTGCTGCAATTGTATTAGAATGTGTACCAGCCCTATTAGCAAAACGAATTACAGAAGTACTGACAATACCGACTATTGGTATTGGTGCCGGAGCGGATACAGATGGGCAAGTTTTGGTATATCAAGATTTATTAGGTATGTTTACGGAATTTACGCCTAAATTTGTAAAATACTTTGACCATATAGGCGATAGGATGGTGGATGCGTTTATCGAATATAAAAAACAAGTAGAAACAGGTCAATATCCTGGTGTGGAACATACCTTTGCTATAAGTGATGATGTATTGGATAAGTTATATTAATGGACAGTGTCGAACTATAAGATGGGGTGGAACCGTTGATTCTTGAACACTATATGTTCCACTTCATATAATTATGTGCATTATATGAACTATGAAAGCATACTGTGCTTTTTAGCTGTATTTACTGCAAATTATATACATCGATGCAAGTATGGTCTAAGAGAAATTCGTTATATTGTCATATGGCTAGAGTAGAATGAGAGTCATATGACGATATAGTGATGCGAGGATGGTTATGATATACATAATGGTGCATCAGTCCTTAATAGGTACTATAGCCTCTGTATTGCCTAGATGAGTTATTGTAACGGTGCCATTTGTGATATTCATAAGATCATCAGTGACTTTCTCATAGTCATGGGGAGCGATATATATGGTTAGTTGTACGGTATCTGTAAAATCTTTATGGTATGTATAATCATGATCTTGTAAATAGCGTTCTGTAGTTCCTAAGTATGTATACGTAATAGAAGCCTCTATTTTTTCTCGTTTTGTATGCAATTCTTTAGGCGCTTGGCGAATCGCTTCTGCTACCGTATGAGAATAGGCCCGAATTAAACCGCCAGCACCTAATTTAATACCGCCAAAATAGCGTGTCACTACGACGGCTACATTGGTGATTTCTGTTTTTTTTAGTACCTCTAACATAGGTTTACCTGCTGTGCCAGAAGGTTCTCCATCGTCAGATGACCGCTGTTGTTCTTGACAGGGTCCAATTGCATAGGCACTACAGTTATGACGAGCATCCCAATAGTGTTTAGCAAGTCTTTTGATAGCCACTTGTGCATCTTTTTCTGTTTGACAAGGGACCAAGGTAGCAATAAATCTAGATTTTTCTATGGTATATTCATATTGATATTCGTGAGCAATGGAAATATAATCCGTTGCTTGTGTTTTGCGATTAGTGTGTGTAGTTTGTTGTGTTGACATGGCTTTCACTATCATCCTCCTCGTTTATCTACATGTATTATACCATGTATAGTGACTGTTGATGATATAGACTAGAGGGATTTTAAGCCTCGTATGATAATTGACAACTATTTTTAGAGAGTATATGCTAGTAGTACATTAATTGATTTTCATTCACAATATAGTGGGCATGATTAGGTATATAAAACTAAGTGTTCATTACTATATAGTGAATAAATCTTATTTGAATAGTATAGTTAGCGTCATGTGTATTATAGATATATGAAATGCTAGTAGATATATGATATATAGAGAGGATATAATCGTGAAACGAGAATTCAATATTATAGGTATGCACTGTGCTGCCTGTGTAAAACGTGTAGAAACGGTGGTTAGCCGATTAGATGGAATAGAAGATGTAACAGTTAATTTATTGACAAAAAAAGGAACGGTTACTTTTTCAGATGATACGATGACACAACCAGAGGATGTTATTCATGCTATTACTGAGATTGGATTTGAGGCCTCTGAATCGGATAGTTCAAGTTATAACATTACGCCCACCAATTATCGATCACAAATCATTCGATTGGTTGTGGCTGCATGTTGTGCTAGTTTGTTAATGGGCTCAATGGTATTACACATGCTATTTCGTACGTCTATGTTACCAGCTTGGGTAGAATGGATGTTGGCAAGTATTGCATTGTGGGGATCAGGATCTGTCTTTTTTAAAGGCGCTTGGAGTGCTATTAAAAGTGGTTCTTTAACGATGGATGTACTTGTCGTATTAGGTACATCAGTAGCTTATTTTTATAGTATTTATAATTGGTTATGTCATATACCTCAATTATATTTTGAAACAACAGCATGGTTGATTACTTTTATTTTGTTGGGTAAATTATTAGAAGAAATAGCCAAAGGCCGTACATCAGAAGCTTTGCAAAAATTAGTAGCCCTACAGCCTGCCATAGCACATGTGTGGCGAGACAACCAATGGGTAGATATTCCGACAAATCAAGTTGTTGTAGGCGATACTTTGCAGGTGCGAGCAGGTGAAAAAATACCAGTTGATGGAATGATAACAGAGGGGCGTTCAACAGTGGATGAATCTATGTTAACTGGTGAAAGTATGCCTGTAGAAAAAGAGAGGGACCATACTGTTATTGGTGGTACGATAAATGTAACCGGAGCTTTCACGATGAAGGCCAATAAAATTGGGCTTGATACGATGTTATCGCAAATTATTAAGATTGTGGAGGAAGCACAAACGTCGAAGGCCTCGGTGCAACGAATCGCCGATATCGTAGCCTCGTATTTTGTGCCCGCCGTTATTAGCATTTCAGTTGTTGTAGGATTGATTTGGTATTATGGCGTAGGTAGTTCGGTGAATACTGCTCTCATTGCGGCTGTATCAGTTCTCGTTATAGCTTGTCCTTGTGCATTGGGATTAGCTACTCCTACTTCTATCATGGTAGGTACTGGATTAGGCGCTACCCATGGCATTTTAATTAAAAGTGCCGAATTTCTTGAAACAGCAGGTACCTTAGATGCGATGATACTTGATAAAACGGGTACATTAACACAAGGTTCATTACAAGTTACGGACTATGAGCTCCTATCGTCAACATCAGTAGATACAATGGCATATATGATGGCCTTAGAAAGTCAAACCTCGCATCCTATTGCGAATGCTATGGTGCGTTTTGGAAAAGAAAGAGGGCATAGGCTTGATAGGACTACTATTAGGGTCAATCATTTTATAGATGTACCAGGTAAGGGTGTAGAAGGAGTGATTGATAATCAACGAGTACAAATCGGTCATATGCGATGGATGAAGGAGCAAGGCTATCAATTAAACAACATAGAAAATACAGTCTATGACTATGAAAAGCAAGGATCATCTGTTTCTTTGATGGCGATAGATGGTGTGATGATTGCTTTGTGGGTAGTAGAAGATGTATTACGACCAGAGGCACGTGAGGTTATAGAGCGATTGGAAGCATCAGGTGTTGAAGTATGGATGTTGACGGGGGATAATCGACGTACAGCCAAGTATATTGCTGATCAAGCAGGTATTTCTCATGTTATGGCCGAAGTCTTGCCACAGGATAAGGCAAGTAAAGTGCTAGCACTACAAACAGAGGGGAAACGAGTTGGTATGGTCGGCGATGGTATTAATGATGCACCGGCCTTAGCGACTGCAAATATAGGCTTTGCTATTGGTAGTGGTACGGATATTGCTTTAGAAGCAGCTGATATTGTACTAGTGCGTAATGATTTACATGCCCTAGAACAAGCTATACAGATTAGTCGTAAAACAATGAAGAATATTAAAGAAAACTTGTTTTGGGCACTGATTTTTAATTGTATTGGTATTCCTTTAGCGGCATTCGGTATATTAAATCCTATGATAGCAGGTACTGCCATGGCATTTAGTTCTGTCACCGTAGTGAGCAATGCAATACGATTAAAATATGCGAAAGTATAATCTTATAGAATACTAGTATGGATAGAATGATGAGATGAATAGAATGAGAAAAATAACAAAACGACGATGGTTCATGTTGCTACTACTATGTCTCGTTATAGGCATTAACTATTTAGATCGAGGAAATTTAGCAGTAGCCGCTCCCGTTATGCAAACATCATTAGGTATTAATCATGCTATGATGGGCCTATTGTTTTCCGCATTTGCTTGGTCCTATGCATTTTGTTTGCCCCTGGCAGGTATGATATTAGACAAAGTGGGCCCTCGTATTTTGATGACCATAGCGATTATTGGATGGTCTTTTTCCACATTATTGATGGGCTTTTTATCTAAACTATCTACATTGATGGGAGCTAGGATTTTATTGGGCATATTCGAAGCCCCCATTATACCGTCGAATATTAAATGTGTAGCATCGTGGTTTCCTGATAAAGAACGAGCAAAAGCAGTAGGTGCGTATACGGCGACAGAGTATTTAGCATTGGGGTTATTGGCACCCGTATTATCTTGGATATTAGTAACTTTTAGTTGGCATATGATTTTTATCATCACTGGATTATTGGGATTAGTAGTGGCCATTATTTGGTATCGCTATTACCGAGAACCATGGGAAGATACACAGGCGAATGAAAAAGAATTGCGTTATATCCGCTGGGGCGGTGCTGTAAGATCTACTAATGCAGAATCGATACAATCAGTTAGGATAGCACTTTCATTATGTAAGAAGCGGTTGCTACTAGGGATGTGCATTGGTCAATTTTCCATTATGACCACTTTATTTTTCTTTTTAACGTGGTTTCCCTCTTATTTAATTGCCGAACGAGGATTGACGATTTTAAAAACTGGCGTCTATTCTATGTTGCCATTTATGATGGCCATTGTAGGTTCTCTATTGGGTGGCGTTTGGTCAGATTATTTATTGCGCCGCGGTCACTCTAAAACGGTGGCTCGTAAATTGCCCATCATCGTAGGCTTTTTATTATCCATGCTAATCATGGGAGCTAACTATATAGAGTCTATAACGGGCGTGATTATTTGTATGGCGGTGTCCTTTTTCGGCCAAGCCATGGCATCAGCTGTTAGTGGCGCTCTATTATCTGATATAGCCCCTAAAGAAGCAATTGGTATTGCTGGTGGATTATTGAACTTTGTGGCTAATCTAGGTAGTGCCACATCACCATTGGTGATCGGGTGTATTCTAGAATTTGGTGGTGGCTTTCATATAGCCTTAGCCTACGTATCTTGTGTAGCATTAGCAGGAATTTTGGCGTATGTGGTGCTTATGGGACGCGTGCATCGCATTGAATTATGATAGAAATAGGGTATCGTAACTAGAGAAGGTGATACATATGATGGGAGAAAAATCAGAAAAACTAGTAGTTGAAACATTGCCATCTACATCACGAACGTATCCAATAAGCCTTTCGAAACACGTGGAATGCGTAGCATTAATGACGCGGATCGATGAAGGTGTGATATCTGAGTAGGGTTATCTTTTGAATGAATAATGAAGGTAAAATGCGGTGACGGGCAGAGTGGTAAAAAAGTACGAGAGTGGTCAGAATTTGGTAGAGGCGGGTTTTGTTTTTCAACGGTATTAAATACCTGCCTGTCATTCTTGTGGAGTTAAGATTTCGACAACCGATAAAGTGGGAAAAGAAATATTGGTTTACAAGGGGAAAAAATATGAAATCTGAATTATATATAAATAAAGCCTTTATGCAGTTAAAAAAGGGTGATATAGATGGTGCTGTTTGTAGCATGAAAAAGGTTATTGAAATGAATGACGATATTGTATCGCTTGTTCAAGCACATTGCCTTTTAGCTGAGTACTATTTTATCCATCAAAATTATGCTTGTTCAAAGGAACATATAGATTGGATTATGGAGCTGCAAGATGAATTAGAAAATGAATATGACGATTTATTAAATGATGAAATTATAAACACAAATGTTTTGGCAGAACTTATTGATAAATATTTACTGGCGTAATATATTGACTAACAAATTCCAGTTTATTGTGAGATGGAAACAAATTAGAATTTGAGTATAGGTATTAAAATGGAACAGTTGATAAATAATTTAAGAAAAATAAATTATGAAAATCTTAATCTTGATGAGGTCTTGACCGGAAGAGATAACACAACCTTTGATAGCGAATGGATCAGAGTATTTGATGAAATTAAAGCATTAAAAAATAGTGTAAAAATAACTGACAATACGCACATCAGAGAATCAGCTTATTTAATAGTGTATGAGAACTCAAATTCAGACGATTTAGCAGCCTATGTTTCTGATGATTTCGGTTTAATTTTCGATAGTATTATTTTAAATTATAGAGATGAATGGTTTGATAAATTGATTATGTGTTATGAAGAATTAAATATACCAAATGGGATATTATAAATTTAGATACGAGGATTAAGGGACTATTGGGTTATAAAAATTTAAATTTAGAGGACTTAATGAAAAATAAAGAAATACAGGAACTTGTACAAAATGAGATAAAAAATAACATGATGGATTTGGATGAATGGAGAATTAATAATCTTAAACAAATTTTACTTGAACTTAAGCAATTAGAAAAAAACCCTACATATGTACTTTCTTATCCAAGATATATAATTGACCAATGGGAGCTTGATAATCCACTAATTGTTAAGCTTTTAGAATATGCAGAAGATATAGAAAGAATGCAATCTCATCGCAAATAAATCCCAGTTTTAAGAGGAGTGAATAAAATTGAAAAGATACAAACAAATGACATGGCAATTTGAAATTGCAGGTGTAGAAGGGAATGTAATTCTGTTTGATACAAATATTTTTGAGTATGACTGGCATGAAACAGGGGAATACGTATCAGTAACGGAACCACTATATCATCAGAGATGTAGGTTTCCTATTTATGTTGTGTATATTAACGATGAACTTCATAAATTTGCTGCTGGTGAATTTAGTAGTAATGTATGGGGATTTTATATACTTAAGTACTAAAGTGATAATTCCAGTTTATTGTGAGAAGAAAATTAGAATTTGTGAGGGGATATGATGATGGAAACTATAAAAGAATTTTTAGAGAGCAATATATATTTAGATATTCTTAAATTGCAATATGAAATTGAACAGTATCCAAATCTACAATTCTATTAA
>NZ_CAMUMS010000019.1:0-17475 GCF_947090115.1 Veillonella montpellierensis | reverse complement strand
TCTTACGTCTTACGTCTTACGTCTTACGTCTTACGTCTTACGTCTTACGTCTTACAGTGATGATACCACACCTCCAACATCCTGCAAGGATGATTACGATTCTTCCGCTACTTGTGACCGTTTTTGAATAATCGCTTCCGCTTGTTTATGGGGCACTTCTTCATATCCATCAAATGTCATATTATAGACCCCTTGTCCTTGTGTAATCGAGCGTAACACCGTCACATAATCGCCAATTTCTGCCAACGGCACTTGTGCCTTAACGACGGATACGCCTTCTCGCTTACTTGGCTCCATGCCCAATACACGACCACGACGACTATTCAAATCGCCCATAATATCGCCCATAAATTGATCAGGCGCAAATACATTTACATAGTAGATAGGTTCTAATAGCACTGGCTTTGCTTCTGGAATTGCTTTTTTGATGGCTTGGGCCGCTGCCATTTTGAAAGCTAGTTCTGAAGAGTCTACTGAATGATAGGATCCATCTAATAACGTAACTTCTACACCGATCATAGGGTAGTGCGCAATCAGTCCCGCCTGTAACGTTTCTCTTACGCCCTTTTCAACGGCAGGAATATATTGTTTCGGTACGGCGCCACCAACAATTTTGTCTACGAAAGAAAAATCTTCTCCCGATGCCAATGGAGCCACCCGTAGTTTTACATGTCCATATTGGCCATGACCACCACTTTGTTTTTTGTGCTTTCCTTCCGCTTCAGCACTGGAACGAATCGTTTCCCGATATGGAATATACGGTGGTTCAATCGTAGCCGTAACGCCATATTTACGTGTCATTTTATGTAAAATATGTTCTAAATGCACTTCGCCCATGCAAGATACCAATGTTTGTTTTCCTTCACTGGATTTTATGATATGACACGTTGGATCTTCTTCCGATATTTTTAATAGTGCGTTGGTTACCTTTTCTTCTTCCCCTTTCTTCGTAGCTTTCACAGCCACTGTATACAGTGGTTGGGGAAAACGAATTGGTTCCAACCGTACTTTACAGTCCATGGCGCCGATAGTATCGCCTGTACGAGCCGCACTGAGTTTAGGAATCACAATAATATCCCCTGCCTTAGCCGCCGTAACAGGTACTTGTTGCTTGCCGATAAGCGTAAACATTTTACTCCATTTTTCTTCTACCCCTTGGGTCGTATTAAAAATGCGATCGCCTTCCGCTAGAGAGCCTGCAAAAATGCGAATGACACTTTGTTTACCCGAGAATGGGTCGAGCATGGTCTTTACTACGAATCCTGTAAAAGGTCCTGCCACATCGATGGCCCGTTCTTCACCAGAATCAATATCGGTGCCTTTAATTTTGCATTTTGTAGCATCCGGCATATAACGAATCATGCGGTCTAGCACTTGATCGAGTCCAATACGTCCCAAAGCAGTGCCACACATCACAGGACATACGCGACCAGATATCATCCCTTCTCGCAAACCGCGACGAATCTCTTCTAAGGATAACTCTTCTTCATTTAAATATTTTTCTAGTAAATCATCACTGCCTTCTGCCGCCGCTTCCACAGTCATTTCACGAATTTCTTGTGCTTTACCCACATACTCGGCGGGCACGTCGACTTCTTTCATAGTCCCCTTGTCATACACATAGGCGGTCATCTTAGCCACATCGATGACACCTTTGAACGCCCTTCCTTCACCGATAGGAATTTGGAGCGGCATAATCGCCTTGCCAAACAATTCACGCATCCGTTCTAAGGTACCAAAGAAATCGGCCCCATCTAAATCCATTTTATTGATGAATGCCATCCTAGGCATGTCTAATTCAACCGCATATTCAAAGGCTCGAAGAGTATCAATTTCTACCCCCGATGTGGCGGATAACACCATCAGCATACCGTCACAAGCACGAAGCGCCGCACGCACTTCGCCATGAAATTCCGAATAGCCTGGCGTGTCGATAAAATTAACTTTATGCCCCTTCCATTCACACGGTGCCATGCCCAGTTGAATGGTCACATTGCGCTGAATTTCTTCTGGTTCAAAGTCCATGATATGCTTATTGTCTTGACCCGTACCAACCGCATCAATTTCCCCCGAGGTGAGTAACAAGGATTCTACTAATGCCGTCTTACCAGCTCCGTCATGAGACACAACGGCCACATTACGGATTAAATCACTTCCATAATCTTTCATAAGAAACGCCTCCTCACTGTACACACGATTAGTTGTTATACAATTTCTACACGGAGCTATCAATCTCCTACATGAAAGCTATACTTTTTTTGCATACTAGAATATTTTTATACTCTACCAGTGCATGCATATAAGTGCACCTAGTATTATTAGAATAGACCTCTACATGCATCGTAGTCCCCAGCATGCCTACTTTCTTTCATCACAGAAAGATTTTATCCACGCTCCCATACCACAGCATGTGCTACGTAACATATGCTAACACCGACCTACTACAGTGCTACACGCACTATCCTAGCTGGTAAAACTCTCCGTCATCTATACAGCGCACCGCCCCATTCATTAGAATAGGCCTGTTCGTTTGCCGTAGTGCTTAGAGTCGCCGTTTTTCTTCCATCCCACGCGATCACCAATAGACATAACGCGACGGGTTAAGCAATTTTTACATTTATCCGCATTATCGTCAATGCACGGTTTATTGTTATAAAGTTGGTACTTCGCACGATGTTCCGGGACGGTAATAATCGGCATCAAAATATTCGCCCCTGCTTGTAACCCTTTTTCTCGCCCTAATGGATCAAGTGCTTGCAGCGCCGTAGTCGCCGCAATGTTGACATCTTTCAAAAATAGCCGTGTAAGGGCAATCATTTTAAGTCCCCATTGTATACGACGTTGTTCATCTTCCTTCGTATCCATATGATGCGCTAATGCCACCTCTCCTAATGGCGTATGGTTCGCCAATATATAGGGCCCCATACCAATCATATCAATATCCATATGTCGGTAAAATAAAATATCATTGACCAAATCATCTTCTGTCTGCCCTGGCAAGCCAATCATAACGCCCGTACCAACTTGAAAGCCTACTTTACGCAACGATCGTAAGCAATTGACTCTCGTATCAAACGAATGCAATGCATCCTTAGGATGAATCGTTTCATACAAATCACGATTCGTCGTTTCAATGCGCAACAAATAGCGACTGGCCCCCGCTTCACGCATACGACGATAGGCTTCTTCCGTCTGTTCGCCTACGCACATAGTAATGCCAATAGACCCATCACCAATGTTCATAATATCTTCAATTAAGCCGACCACATAATCGACAAAGGCCTCGTCCTTTCGTTCACCCGATTGCAAACAAATGGATCCATACTCGTGATCATAGGCCCATTGTGCCATGCGCAATATATCATCACGACTCATATCAAATCGATCGGTCCACGTATTATCACGACGAATGCCGCAATACTTACAATTTTTAATACATCGATTCGAAAACTCAATAAGTCCTCGGTAATAGGCGATTGGTTCTACATAATGGCACTTCACTTCATAGGCTTTTTTATAAATTTTCTCTAAAGAGGCTTGGTCAGTGACACGCATTAAATAGCGTAATTCCTCTTCCGTAAGGCAATCAGCCCCTACTAAATCTTTTTGTAAAATCTCTTCTACTGTCATATATACTTTAATCCTTCACTATCTATTTCTACCGTTTCCCATCGTCTGCCATAGGCGTATCTTATAAGCAATAATACCTATAACGTTCGTCTTAGGTAACATTCCCCAGCACCCTTTGTAATGAGCAATGATGCATGTAACACTCGTCTGTTCTTACGCGTGTGTGGACTTATCAAGATACGTAAGGTTAATGTGACGCCTACCCACTACCGTGCAATACATAGCACTAGCACCTATAAGTAGCACTCATCGCCACACCTAAGGCCGACCTCTCCTGTGGACTCTCTATATTATATCTCTAGTATATCGTACTTTTTCGATTTTAACCACCTACATGATTGCTCTCCATGAAAAAGTAAAACTCATCTTGATTTTCTATCGACCTAACATATCTAACCATCTACATGCTCGTTCTTCATGAAAAAGTAACCCCTTCGCCCTATCTTATACAGAGCTATTGTTCTACCTCATAGGCAAAACCTTTCTATCTATCTATCCATCATCCTATACAAAACCTGTCTATCTATTTCCATACACAACCTGTTACCCTAATAAAAGAAGTCTTTATACAAAATCACTCTATGGGCATCGGCACATATACATGTTGTAATACACCGCCCAATCGACTAACAATGCTACACCAATCACATATACACTATACATGTATACTATGCATAGTTCCTAGGAACAGTATATAATGGAAGTAATCAAATTATAGTCTGAAAGGAGATTACTCATGAAGTCACGACTCCAACCATTCATGCCAGCTCTATGTCACTGTGTCACCGATACGGCTCAAGGATCTATCGGTGCCTTAGTGCCATTTTTTATCAGCACCCTTGGCTTATCCTATTACGAAGCAGGCACTTTAATGTTTGCTAATACTACAGTCGCTTCTCTCGCACAACCCTTCTTCGGCTATCTATCCGACAAAATTAAACTGCCCTTCTGCATTCCCTTAGGTATGCTCATTGCCACTGGCTCTATTACCGCCATGGCTTTTGCTGATTCCTATGCCATGCTCGTTCTACTCTGTTTAATTGCCGGCATCGGGTCTGCCCTCTTTCATCCAGAAGGGGCTATGCTCGTCAATCGCATGGGATCTCATCAAGCGGGAAAAGCCATGGGTACCTTTGCCGTCGGCGGTAACGTAGGATTCGCCATCGGTCCTTTACTCGTATCCGGTGTATACGTGGTAAGCGTATACGCGCTCTTTGCCTTTCTCTTGCTCGGCTTCCTCGCTGCTGGTATCTATTTCTATTGCCGCCCTGGTGAAAGCCAACTACAAACTACACCCAATACTCCCGTCAAAACAACCGCTACTGGCACCAATGATTGGGTTAGTTTTAGTAAATTATGCGTAGTCATCACCAGCCGTTCCATCTGTTTCGGCATCTTAATCACATTCATCCCCCTCTATTGGATTACCTATCTCTACCAAACACCAGAGCTAAGTAACGCCGCCCTCACTATATTTTTCACTATCGGCGCCATCTTAACCTACTACGGCGGTCGCCAGTCGGATAAACTAGGATTTTCCACCACCATAAAAATCGCTAATCTCATATTGCTTCCTACAGTAATTGCCTTTACTATGAGCAATACGACTTGGCTATCCTACCTGTTGATGATGCCCCTCGCCTATGGTGTCTCGGCGCAATATGGCTCCATCATCGTACTAGGACAACAATACTTAGCGAAAAATATCGGCTTTGCCTCTGGTATCACCCTCGGTTTAGGCGTTACCTTAGGCGGTCTTATGACGCCACTCATCGGTGCTATAGCCGACGCCTATACGATTCGAACCGCCATGCAAGTGATGATTCCCATCGTCCTACTCGCGAGTATAACCAGTTTCTTTTTGAAAGATACGTCCCGTTGATTAACAAGCACATCGGCTTTTCCTCTCGCATCACCCTCGGTTTAGGCGTTACCTTGGGCGGTCTACTCGTGCTAGCCGCAATACACTATCTGGCATAGTAAAAAGTCCCGTACCTAGGTACGGGACTTTTACATGGATACCAATGATGGTATAGGATGTATTATTTTGCTTCTTTTGCAGCGATGGCACATACATCGACGATATCGGAAGCAAAGCAACCACGACTCAAGTCATGAATTGGTGCTGCTAAACCTTGAATCAATGGGCCAAGAGCAGTTGCCCCTGCAAAACGTTGTACTAATTTATAGCCAATGTTTGCCGCTTGCAAATCAGGGAAAATCAAGATGTTTGCATGACCAGCTACAGTAGAACCTGGTGCTTTACGTTCTGCTACAGATGGTTCAATGGATGCATCCAATTGAAGTTCTCCATCAAATTTAAAGTCCACATTGCGACCTTTCAAATCGTCTACAGCAGCTACTACTTTATCTACTTCTGGAGAGGACGCAGAGCCTTTTGTAGAGAAGGATAAGAAGGATACACGAGGATCGCTCATACCTACAACGCGACGAGCTTTTTCCACTGTAGAGCAAGCAATGTCGGCTAATTGTTCTGAGCTTGGGTTAGGAATTACACCGCAGTCAGAGAATACTAACATGCCATCATCGCCATATTGTTTTTTATCAGTGAATACGAACATAGCGGAGGATACAGTTTTAAGACCTGGTGCTGTACCTACGCATTGTAATGCAGCACGAAGCACATTTGCTGTTGGGCTAGCAGAACCAGCTACCATAGCATCTACTTCGCCAATGTTTACTAACATAGCACCGAAGAATAAGCAATCTTTTTTCAAAATTTCAGTCGCTTTTTCAGGGGTCATACCTTTTTTAGCACGACGTTTTGTGAATACGTCTACCGCTTCATCGAAACGAGCATAGGTTGCTGGATTGATGATAACGGCGCCATCAATGTTTACGCCTTCTGCTTTTGCAGCTGCTTGTACTTTTGCTTCATCACCTACTAATACAGGTGTGCAGAAACCTTCTTTTAAAATCATTTCAGTGGCTTGTAATACACGCGCATCTGTAAATTCTGGTAATACAATTTTTTTACCTAATGGTTTTACTTGATCTTTAATGTCTTGAATTAAACTCACGATTATGCCTCCTTATAACTTGACGAAATTCGCCATTCCTACACATGATTATATCAAATTCACATCACTTATAAAAGTATAATCTAGGAGTATTATGAGGAGCGTACAAATCCATCGAATGACACATCATGTCATAATGCTCCTACGATTGCGTAGAAATGCATATACGCGCTACTATATACATCACGTACTTCTATTATACACCATCTATGATATACTTATACTACAGAAAGTAGGCGATACACATGGGACACAAAAAAAAATCTAATACGCCCCCTAAAACAAAACTACCACCACAACCATCGATTACTATGATATGGACTCGGCTAATGAACGTTGTATTCTTCATCAGTTTCATCGCTCTGGCCTATCTCTTTTACATGCATATGAATGTGCAATACATAGGAGCCATCATGCTACTCGATATAGTTCTTTCTATCCTCTATTGGGTGCGTCACAAATGCTACGTGCTTACCCACGAAGCAGTAGAAAAAGAAATACGAATTATCATAGCCTATATCATCTCCATGATTACCGTGACATTCTATGTCATTTCTCTCGTGCGCTCCAATCAAATGACTGATACCATAGAACGCATCATCATCGTTGCCTCTCTATTCATCGGCTACGCCATCTATCACAGTACCAAAGGTCTACTACCAAAACTCATAGAAAACAAAGAAAACCAATAAGTAAAAGCATACCATCTATTAACCTTTCTATGCCTAGATGCATACACGATAGGCGTGAAACATAAACCACAAAGGCACTGACTACCACCAAGGTAGCCAGTGCCTTTCTATTGTTAGTTGTATCATCCTATTCGATGGTCATCAAACGAATGACATCAAGTACGCCCTATATCTATTCTAGTATATACAGATGCATCATACATGTAGGCGTAAACCTACTATACTACTATGAACAATCATATATGTCATATCGCTGTGACTAGCGCCATAGTTACTTACTAAAATAGTCTTTTCCTACTTTCAAATCGCCCCGTTTACAAGACACTTGTAGTTCATCGCCACTCATCAATTGTAATGACCCTAAGGGTACTAGGTATTGACCATTGCGATAGACGCTAACCACGTTCATACCCACAGGCAAATCCAGTTCTTCTAACGCAGTGCCAATATGTTCACTTACCACAGAAATTTTAGTTTGAAATACGGTCTGTATGCTTTCCATAGATGGCTGCTTCGTCATGGCTTGTAAGAGGGAATCATAAATCGGTGGTTCTTTACATAATTCCGCCACTAAATAGGCGATAATCGTAACGATGCCAATGGCATAAATATTGTGAAAGCTATTGGTCATTTCCAACACTAATAAAATCGCCAATAACGGTGTACGCATAGCCGCCGCCAGCATACCACCCATAGCACACACTACGAGTTGTGGCACCCAATCGCCTTGTATGCACCCGAAAGAGGTGAGTAAGCTTTCACTGAAAGCACCCGCCGCACCACCGATAACGAGCATGGGTAAGAAAATCCCCCCTTGTGCACCACTGCCATAGCAAAATGAGGTGAGTAGTATTTTCCCCACCACGATACACGCCAACAAGGTTAGACCGTGAGAGTGTTCTGCTAGTTCTGCCACGAGGTCATTACCGCCACCTAATAACAGTTGGGAATCATAGCCGATGAGAGCTACGACGATAAAGGTAATGACAAGTTTCATACATCGTGATAGGGGCATTCTTTCAAAAAGACCTTTACACAGAAATATGGCCCGACAAAATAGAACACCTAGTAAACCCATGCCGATGCCCATAGGGATGAGGTAGGGAAAGTACATCAATGGCAATCCATCCAATACGGTAAACCCTAAAGAGGGTTGCAAGCCAAAGAGTTGCGCCGTAATAAAATTAGAAATCAGCGCCGCCACAAAGGTGGGAATCACTAATAAGGGGTAAAAGCTTTTATGCACTTCTTCAAAAACGAAAATGGCGCCCGACACAGGTGCACTAAATGCGGCAGCCAGGCCAGCCGCTGCCCCAGCCGATGTGAGAATACGCTGTTCACGAAGAGAACTTTTCATCCAGTAGGACACAATTTTGCCTACCGCGCCCCCTAGTTGCACCGAAGGCCCTTCGCGACCCACAGAAAATCCAGCCAATCCCGTCAAGGCACCGCCAATATATTTAGACACCAATATACGGTACGGTTTCATGCTAAAAATGCCCTGCATTTCTCCTTCGATTTGCGGAATACCTGAACCGCCTGACAAGGGCGCCCACTGCAATGTTTTATCGATGATAAAGGCCATGACCACCATAAGGAGCAGCCAACCGATGACAGATAGTGCATCGGTATGAGCCATCAAAGACCATCGCCAATGTTCAGACGTTAAAATAAAATAGCGAAAGGTAGCTCCAAAAAATCCTGCAATGACACCCACCAAGGCCCCTTTACCGATTAAATCGAGGAGCATCGCTCGATTCATAGTTAAATCTACAAGAGATGTATTCTTTCTCCTGTATAACGATAATTTCATACATATACTCCATCAATGATTAACACGTACACTTGTCTTTTTTCTTCTTGCACACACAGCGTTTCATCGCCGCTCTTTGATCAAGACCATGAAGAATCGTTTCTTTTTGCTTTGCTTTTTTACGTTTCTTCTGCTTTTTCTGCTTCTTTTTCTCTTCCTTATAATGTTGTTTCGCCAATTTTTTAACTAGCTTTTTCCACGACATGCCAGCAATCAATTCATCGACCAACACTTCTACCGCTGTTACGTCTGGCGACGCGTCACCTGTTGCCTGTGATTGCGTATCCGTATCCTTATTTTTATCCTTTTTCTTATCCTTATTTTTATGCTTCTTCTTAGTTTTTTGTAAATCCTCGTGACTCATAGTGTGAGAGGTAGGGCGTTTTTTGTCTTCTCTTACATGCGCGCCCTCTTGTGCCATCTCGTTCATATCCACCTTGGCATGTTTATGTTCCTCATCTGCAAGAACCGTCCGTAACGATGACGATGCACGATGGTCCCCTACGTCTTCTTGCATGGTCACCATTGGTTGCTGCGGTTTCACCATAAGCGGCGATGGATGTGTAAGTGTTACATCGTTCCGTTTCTTAACCACTAGCGGTTGTTTCTTCTCTACCGTCATCGCCTGTGGTTCTTTTCGCATCACTCGATTCGACGGTTTTACCATCATTGGACCTGTAGGTCGCTCTACTAACGGTTTATGATAGGAAAGCATCAATTCACGTACCACTTCTGGCACTTCCACATCTTCTAACTCGGCCATATGAAAGTCCATAGCAGACGATGTATCACCGTCTAAACAATTTTGTTCCAACGATTCATACACATGTAATCCGGCTAATTGTTGTTGCACATCATAAATTTGGGACCATAGCGTTTCTAACAGCCCCGTATAATATAGACGATACTTCACTTCTTCATAGGCCAATTTAGTCACTTGTAGTTCTTCTGGCGAAATATCATCGTCCACGCTAATTTCCTCAATGACCTGTAAAATTTTTTGATCCTCTTTATGTTTGTCTTGTAGCATACGGCGAACGCTAGTAACTATCGCCATATCTACGATACCGTGCTGATTATACATACATATCTCCTATTCCTCTTGTGACAACCACGAACTACGAATGCTAGGTTCCTCACGTTACATGCTCATGACGAACTATGATTCTCTTATGTAGTAATCATACCACTTACCTAAGGGTATTGTTAAGTAGAGAGATGGCCTTTCAACTAATTAATTCATAGGGCCCCTAGGAGAAGGGCTATCGCCACTCATACAACGCACTTCATCGACGATGAAAAAGTCACGCTTCCTCTAACACTAGGACTGACAAAAACATATACACGATACAAAGCAACTCACACCTATGCGCAATAATTGTATGCCCTATCGCCATGATTGTATGCCCTATTGCCATGAATCGCCTTATATATACTAGACAAGGAACTAGCTTCTTGTACACCCTACGCACACCATCACCAATGGCACGATAGCCACCACTTGAGACATTCTACACAACAACCATCACGAATAGCATTACACGCACGTATACAAAACCGTCACCGTTGTCATACTAAGCGTGCCTCTTAGTACTCCTACGCAACAGCGCTCATAGAACTCGTCCTAGCATAGGTGCCTATAACCGTTTCGAAGGACTTTCTCTCCATCGTATCAAAATGTAGATCATGTGATGATTCTAAACGACGTACGAAGACCTAGATGGCTATGATTGCTCATGGATACAACGTCTTTCATAGGCTATAGGTTTCTCATAAGATATGATATAATAAGTTACATTAAGGAGTGTGATAGTGTAATGGATAGTGACATAACCATTGACCTGATTATCGTGCTAGCATTGATCATAGCTAACGGTTTATTTTCTATGACAGAGCTAGCCATTGTAAATTCTAAAAAAAGTAAATTGGAAGAACTGGCCAATCAAAATAATCATGCCGCCAAGCGTGCCTTATCTCTCTTGGAGGATCCTAATCAAATGTTCTCCACCGTACAAATCGGCATTACCTTGGTAGGTATCATTACTGGTTTATATTCTGGAGCCACCTTTGCGGAACCCCTATCCGATTGGATTGGTTCCGTCGCCCCTGCTATCGAGCATTATGCTTCATCGATTAGCTCTTTCATCATCATCGCCTTAACCACCTATTTGTCGTTGATGATTGGCGAACTGGTGCCTAAGCGATTGGCGCTGAATAGTCCTGAAACGATTGCTATGTCTGTTGCTCATCCCATTTATTATTTATCCCTTGCGTTAAAACCGATTGTCGTCTTTTTAAGTGCGTCTACGAATATATTTTTAAAAGTACTGGGCGTGAAAAATAAGGAAGAAGCCCCCGTTACAGAATCGGAAATTAATAAAATGCTCACCGACGGTGTGGCGATGGGAGCCTTTGAAGAAGAAGAACCCGTGTTAGTGGATAATATTTTCCGCCTTGCCGACTTGAATGCGTCCGATGTAATGACACCGCGGACACAATTAAAATGGATTGACCTCAACAGTGATGAAGAAGACATAAAAAGTATACTCGCTACGGCGCATCACTATCGAATTCCTGTAGGGAAAGATTCCTTGGACGACTTAATTGGATTAGTGACCGTATCGGATATACTTACGTTGCAACTGACAAAGACGAAAGAACAGTCATTAACGGACATGATTTATGAGTGCACGAAAGAACCGCTCCTAGTGCCCGAATCCATTACGCTCATGAAGTTGCTCGAATTATTTCGCCAAGAAGGTGTCCATGAAACCATCGTGTTAGATGAGTACGGTGCTTTCAGTGGACTTGTTACCTTGCACGACATTATGGAAGAAATCGTAGGTCTCATGCCATCGGGGGAAGAGGAAAAACAGGAAGAGGAAAATCGTGTCATACAGCGATCCGAAACGACGTGGCTCGTAGATGGGTTGCTCAATATAGATGAGTTCAAAGATTACTTTGCCATCACCAAGGAATTACCTGGCCAGTTGGACGACTTGTATAAAACGATGGGTGGATTTGTTACCTATCTAGTAGGGCGTATTCCGAAAGAAACAGATACGTGTCATTGGGATGCCTATACCTTTGAAGTGATGGATATGGACAACACGCGGGTGGATAAAATTATGATCACCTATGAACCACCAATCGATGAGGATACCTCAGAAGAAACGGATTCCATCTAAGAGGGTAAGACTATAAACAGATTGACATAGATTCCCATAACCTACGTGTCTAAGCGCCATATGATGTAATCAATTTTAGGCATCTCTATGGCTCCGCCTAAAAGTACGTAAGCGAATCAAATCTAATAAGAACGTGACCTACCACTAGGTTACACTTTCCACCTATGACCACGTGTCGTAACACGGGTAGGATAGGAACCACTTCTATAACGCTCCTATGGAGGAACCTACTAAAAAGATGTATAATACAACTATGTATACAGTAATGACTACATTTGTATCATTATAGGTATCGTATAGGTTTCTCGGGTCATCATAGGTTACTATCACTTCTATCCATAAGGACCGTCAACGATACCTATAATTACATATTCACGTATAAGGACTGTATCGATGCAGTCCTTACTTTACATAATAAAAATTTTGCAAAATATAATTTTACAACTATAGCGCAGTGAATCGCCAAGAAAGGAGGATGCGGTTATTGTCTGTAATAACCGTTACAATTATGAAAGTATCTTCTTATGTCACACGCCTAGGTGCGTATATAACTATGAGTGCCATTCTATGTATATCCGCCCTAGCCTCTACTGGTTGTGGTTCTACAACCGCCAAACAAGCGCCTACACCACTGGTAAAAACAATGGTGATTGGTGAAAGCCAAGGCGCGGATAGTACTACCTATTCTGGAGTGATTCAGAATAAAACAGAAACCCAATTGGCCTTTCAGAGTAGCGGACAAGTGGTAACCAAACAAATCCATGTAGGTGATCACGTACAGGCGGGTCAAGTTCTTGGTTCCGTAGATAAAAGCAATGTCCAAGATCAAGTAACACGTGCCCATGCAGCTGTAACTGCGGCACAATCACAATATGACTTGGCCGCCACCAATGCGAACCGTTACCAATCACTTTACGATCAACAAGCGGTTAGCCGTTTACAGTTAGATCAAATGATTCACGCTAACAACTCGGCCTTAGCCGCCTTGGAGGAAGCAAAAGCGAATTTGAATACGGCTACAACCCAACTGGCCTATACAAATCTCGTAGCCCCCGACGATGGCATCATTACGGCCGTTCATTTTGAAGTGGGACAAGTCGTCGCCGCTGGGCAACAAGTAGCTACCATGACCAGTGGTAATGAACCAGAAGCTGTGATTGCCTTACCAGAACAAATTGTAGGCACCATCCATAGTGGCATGCCCGTCACAGTATCTCTATGGGCGTTGCCAAACCAATCGATACAAGGGGTAGTGCGAGAAATTTCTCCCGTACCTGATCCTGTATCACGCACATATACGGTACGGATTAGTCTATCCAATCCACCTGCGGCCTTAGAGCTCGGTATGACTGCCAATGTATCACTTACGAGTGCAGCTAACGAGGCTATTACCATTCCGATTACAGCTCTAACTAAAAATAGCACAGGACAAGCATCTGTCTATGTAATACGGAAGAATACACTTCATCTAGTACCCGTCACCACTAGTCAATTTCAAGATAATAACGTACTCGTCACACAAGGCTTGTCGCGCGGTGACCGCATTGTCACTGCCGGTGTAGATCGATTGTCTGACGGCGAAACAGTACGCTTTTAGTGCTATCATCTATGAGGTGTCTTATGAGTCGAATTAACTTAGCATCTTGGGCCTTACGGCACAAGTCGATTATCTATTATTTTATAGCCGTGCTCTTAACCTTCGGCATTTTTTCCTTTATCCACATGGGCCGCATGGAAGATCCATCTTTCACCATTCGTACCATGGTCATCGGTGCGTCATGGCCAGGTGCCAGCCCTGAAGAAATGTCCACGCAAGTAACAGACAAACTGGAAGAAGCAATTCGTGATGTACCAGGTCTTGATTATACGCGAAGTTTTACCGACGGTGGTAAATCTGTTATCTATGTGAATCTGAAAGACGACGTATCCACCAATCAAGTGCGCCAATCGTGGACAGAAATTAGAAACAAAGTGAATGACGAATGGAAAAACCTACCTTCCGGCGTACAAGGACCTATCATCAACGATCGTTTCGATGATGTATACGGCACCATCTATGCCATAACAGGCAATGATTATAGTTTTGAAGAAAAACGACAACAAGCGGAATCCATTAAGCGCGCCTTACTGTCCGTACCTCATGTGAAAAAAATCGAATTAATCGGCGTACAGCAACAAACCTTACACATTGAAATGGATAAAGATAAATTGGCCGCCTATCACGTGAGCAATCAAGAGCTACTAACCGCCATTAAGCAACAAAGTACCATGGTACCTGCTGGTATGATTACTACCGATACGACCAATGTCTACGTTCGCGTGAATGGGCTCTTTAATTCCATCGACGAAATTCGTAATCTACCCCTTACTATACACGGTCAAATCATACGTCTCGGCGACATTGCCACCGCTACCATGGATTACTCAGATCCATCACAACCTTTGTTCTTTTACAATGGCACGCCCGCTATCGGTATTGCTATTTCCATGGAAGACGGTGCTAACAATATAGAATTTGGACAAGCTATCGATGAAAAAATGGCGACCTTGCAAGGGGAAATTCCAGTAGGATTATCTATCAATCAAGTGTCGAATCAACCACACATCGTGCAAACGTCGATTAATACCTTTTCTCGCTCCCTCTTAGAAGCCATCATCATCGTCTTAGCCGTAAGTTTTATATCGCTCGGTCTACGAAGCGGTATCGTGGTAGCCTTAACGATTCCCGTCGTCGTCTGCTCCACCTTTATCGCCATGTATCTCAATCATATCGATTTACATAAAGTAAGTTTGGGCGCTCTCATTATCTCTCTCGGCTTACTCGTAGACGATGCGATCATCGTCGTAGAAATGATGATTGTAAAATTAGAGGAAGGTCTCGATCACAGTCGTGCGGCTACAGCCGCTTTTCGCTCCACCGCCCTTCCCATGCTAAGTGGTACACTCATCACTTGTGCCGGCTTTATCCCGATTTCCTTATCGAAAGGTATGGTGGCAGAATTTTGTGCCAGCCTGTTTGCCGTTGTCGCCTTGGCGCTTCTACTTTCCTGGATTGCCTCCGTGTTGGTAAGTCCTGTACTAGGCTATGAATTGATACGCGTAACGCCGACCACGAAAGATACGTGGAAATCACGGGTCATTGCAAAACTCTACGACCGTTTCAGACGCATCTTGCTCTACGCATTAGGCCATAAACGGCTGGTCTTACTCACGACGCTCGGCGTGTTCATCGTATCGCTTAGTACGTTTCCTTTGTTGAAAGAAGAATTTTTCCCCACTTCCACACGGAATGAAATTATCCTAAACATGCAATTTCCCCAAAGCTCGTCCTTGGCCTACACGAAACAACAGGCGGACACCTTATCACGCATGCTCGATGGCGATCCACGCATTGCCAGCTATACCACCTATGTAGGCGAAGGGTCGCCACGCTTTGTGTTGACCCAAGATCCAGAATTGCCGCGCAATAACTTTATGCAAGCCGTCATCGTCACCCAGTCGCTCAGCGATCGTAACTCGTTGTACGAAGAACTACAAAACACGCTAAACACCACCTATCCATCGGCGTTGACCACATTGCAGTTTTTACAAACAGGGCCCCCTTCCAAATACCCAATCATGCTCCGCGTATCTGGTCCAGAACCAGACATGGTAAAAACAATTGCTAACTCCGTAAAGGAAGAAATGGAACAAACCCCTCACGTATCCGATGTGGCTTTTGATTGGCCCGATACAGAACCGACCGCCCAGATTCACATCGACCCCAATAAGGCCCGCGCCTTAGGTGTGGACAGTTATGCCATCTCCCTAACGTTACAACAAGAAATTTCCGGTATGAAAGTCGGCGAATTCTACGAAGGCAACCAAACGATTCCCATCCAATTTAAACTAGCCGGTAACGTGGCTCATAACCTTTCCGTGCTACAATCTTTGCCAATTCAAACGGCCTCTGGTGCCTATGTACCATTAAGTCAAATCGCTACCATATCCTTATCCCAAGAGGAAGGTATCATTTGGCATCGCAACATGAAACCGACCATTACCGTTCATGGCTCCGTACCGCCAACCGTGTTAGCAAACTCTGTAGAAAAAGATATTTATCAACAATTAGCACCCCTTCGTGAAAGCCTCCCTGTAGGCTATACCATTGAGTTAGACGGGGCCACTGAAAAAAGTGAAATCGCCCTTTCCAACTTGCTAACCGCCGTACCTGTCCTATGCTTCATTACCATGACCATCCTCATGTTCCAACTTAAAAAAATAACGCTCATGATTATGGCCGTATTAACTGCACCATTGGGCCTCATCGGCGTCGTATTATCCCTCGTTATAACGAGAACGCCCCTCGGTTTCATGTCCATTTTAGGTATTATCGCATTAAGTGGTATGATTATCCGTAACTCCATTATTCTCATCGATCAAATTGAAACGCATCGTGCCAACGGTGAAGACGTGCGACAAGCGGTCATCGACTCGACGCTATTGCGATTTAGACCGATTATGCTCACCGCTATGGCCGCCATCCTCGGCATGATTCCCCTTATGCGCGATGTATTCTGGGCGCCTATGGCGATTGCTTTCAGTGGTGGCTTGTTAGTGGCCACCTTGCTCACCCTCATCGTCTTGCCCGTTATGTACACTACTTGGTACGAACGAAAACACTAACGATGACACTGAAAGAATGACAAGATACGAGATGTCTATTTCATCTATCCCTACGTACTGATAATAAACGATATACTCACGCGCAAGGTAACGAAATAGACATCTCTTGTCTCTAGTCCCCAAAGAATATCGGTATAGGATCATCTTCATTTCTTGATACGCCTGTTGCACAGAAATGATAAAAATAAATGATAGGAATATGACTCATTCCAAATATAACAAAATCCCCTAGGATTAAAAATCCTAGGGGATTTGACTTTTTATTGAGAGTTACCTCTTAGGCTATTGCTCAAATTAGCACAAAACCCATAGGGATTACCATTCAGTAGAGTTGCACTTGACTTAACAATTCAAGATTCAAAAAAATAGTTTCTGTTTACTTGTGATAGTGTTCTATTTTATCCTCATATTTTTTTATAAGTTCTCGTGAATAAACTTTTTTGTTT
>NZ_CAMUMS010000018.1:0-25698 GCF_947090115.1 Veillonella montpellierensis | reverse complement strand
GCGGGACCTAAAGGCGATACAGGTGAAAAAGGTGAAGCAGGACCGACAGGCCCAGTAGGACCGCAGGGTAAAGAAGGACCAGCAGGACCTAAAGGAGCTCAAGGGATAGCAGGACCAGTAGGACCAGCGGGACCTAAAGGCGATACAGGTGAAAAAGGCGAAGCAGGACCGACAGGCCCCGCGGGTCCACAAGGTAAAGAGGGACCGCAAGGTAAAGAAGGCCCAGTGGGACCTAAAGGCGATACAGGTGAAAAAGGCGAAGTAGGACCGACAGGCCCAGCGGGTCCACAAGGTAAAGAGGGACCGCAAGGTAAAGAAGGCCCAGTGGGACCTAAAGGAGATGTAGGCCCAACCGGACCGCAGGGACCAACTGGAGCAACAGGACCTAAAGGAGATCAAGGGATAGCAGGACCAGTAGGCCCAGCGGGACCTAAAGGCGATACAGGTGAAAAAGGCGAAGCAGGACCAACCGGACCAGCGGGCCCAGCAGGTAAAGATGGGACTCCTGGAACAGTTGCTACGATTCAGGGGGATAGTAAAACAGGCATTAAGGTAACGTCTGTTGAAGCGGATGGAAAAACTACGTATACCGTTGAGCTTGAGAAGACCATTCACGTTGATAATGCCGTTAAGGTTGGAAATACAGTAAGCATTGAAAAAACGGGCGCTACCATTGGCGATGTGAAGCTAAACGGAGAAAAAGGCAAAGGAACCATTACAGGACTTTCCAATACAAAATGGGATGGACAGCATATTGTATCGGGACGTGCTGCTACGGAAGATCAATTGCAACAGGCGACAGCAACTATGAAATATCAGGTGGTAGATATGACGAAACAGATACATTCTGTCGGTGCTAGTGCCGCTGCACTTGCCGCCCTTCATCCACTTGATTTTGACCCAGATGATAAATGGAACTTTGCGGCAGGATATGGTAACTATCAAGGTGCCAATGCGACTGCACTAGGCGCTTATTATCGTCCTAATGAAGATACAATGTTTAGTATTGGCGGTTCTTTTGGCGGTGGTGACAAGATGGTGAATGCTGGCATAGCCGTTAAATTAGGCCAAGGTAATCACGTTACTACATCGAGAGTCGCTATGGCAAAGGAAATTAAAGACCTTCGCGCTGAAGTAGAAGTACTACGACAAGCTATGGTAGGTATGAGCCAAGGTAAGGCACTCGATCCGTTGAAAATGAAATTGTTCCCAGATATTGAAAAGAATCATTGGGCCTATGAAGCGGTTACAAAACTGTTACAACAAGGCGTGCTAGAAGGATACCCGGATGGGACTTTCAAAGGCGATCGTATGATGACCCGCTATGAATTCGCTATGCTCGTATATAAAGCGATGCAACGGGGCATGAATGTGAATGAACGATTAATTCAAGAATTTGAACCAGAGCTTGAACGATTCCGCATTGACGTGATTGCAAAG
The DNA here is from genome assembly GCF_947090115.1 of Veillonella montpellierensis. Taxonomy (NCBI): domain Bacteria; kingdom Bacillati; phylum Bacillota; class Negativicutes; order Veillonellales; family Veillonellaceae; genus Veillonella; species Veillonella montpellierensis. Next base: position 24,258 of record NZ_CAMUMS010000018.1, on the reverse strand, counting down.
GATAAAGCGGGACATCCAACGATTGAACGGGTGCGTGTCAATCAAGTGGCACGTACAGGTAAAGAGGTACACTAAGTGGGTTTGCATGGTGCGATAGATTCTATGCTTTCATGAGGGCCTAGCCTACGATGACATGACTGTTTGGGAAATAGAACAAGCATGAATATACATGGCGAGTACTAATAGGTGGTTTTGTTTGACCCACAAGGGACTAGGTATATGCCACATGGTGCCTTGTTAGGCAATCGATACTACCTATAACAATTACATAGGATACAGCACACATAGGCGCTGTGAATAAGTCTCGAGATGATGACGTTCCTTACTAGTAGACGGGTTCTAATAAGGAATACGATGCATTATCTCGAGGCTTTTTTTAGGGTAACACGGGCGAATACACTGCGGTGTATGATGAAAATGAGGTGCCCATAAGGTTGTTGCAGCATATGTATACATCGAATGCACATTAGAGAGAAATCAACGTGATAGAGCACGAATGACATATTTGAAAGTACAATGAAAGAAACATAAACATCATCTGTGAAAGTAACATTGATTGTCCCCATAGACTGTATTATATAAATACATCATTAATAAAAGAAATTGTTCATATGCATTTGATTATGTAAACAGGGTGAATTATAATAACATTAATATAGAGCTTGTGTTATAGGAGAGTGTTATTGTCAGTAAAAGGAGTATGTATATGAACAAAATTTACAAACTTGTTTGGAGCAAAGTCAGAAACGCTTGGGTGGTGGCCTCTGAAATTGCGAAAGGACACGGGAAAAGCTCTTCTTCGGAAGGAAGCGGAAAACGTCTGAAATCGTTAGTTCTCATGGCACTCCTCGGGTGCTTCGTGATGACAGCAGATGGTGCGCTAGCCAGATCACACAACGACGACTATAACCTGACATTAGGAGATGATTCAAAAGCAGGGATGTTTTCCACGGCAATAGGACCTAATGCAGACGCAGGAGGGGCCTGCTCCACGGCATTAGGAGAATCATCAAAAGCACAAAAAGACAATTCCACGGCAGTAGGACGAGGAGCAGAAGCACAAGCGGAGGATTCCACGGCAGTAGGAAATGAAGCAAACGCACAAGGGAAAGCTTCCACGGCAGTAGGACGAAAAGCAAACGCAGTAAAAGACAATGCCACGGCATTAGGACAAGGAGCACAAGCGAAAGAAGACTCTTCCACGGCAGTAGGACAAGGAGCACAAGCAGAAGGGAAACTTTCCACGGCATTAGGACAAGGAGCAGACGCACAAGGGGTTTGGTCCACGGCATTAGGACAAGGAGCAGAAGCAAAAGGGGAATCTTCCACGGCAGTAGGAAAAGAAGCGAAAGCAGAAAAAGACAATGCCACGGCATTAGGACAAGGCGCACAAGCAAAAGAGCAAGATTCTACGGCATTAGGATATGGAGCAATAGCAGATGAGCTATCTTCCACGGCATTAGGAAGTGAAGCACATGCAAAAGGGATCTCTTCTACGGCATTAGGAGAAGAAGCAATAGCAGAAGCGCTATGTTCCACGGCAGTAGGAAAAGGAGCACACGCAAACGGGGAATCTTCTACGGCAGTAGGATATGAAGCAAAAGCACTGGTAGATGGAGGCGTTGCTTTGGGTAGCGGCTCTATTGCTTTGATAAATAAAGGAATAGTCGGATATGATCCGTCTACCGGAGAAGCAAGCACGGAAACCTCTGCCATTTGGAAAGCGACACAAGCAGCATTTTCTGTAGGAAGTGCTAAAGATAAAAATAATTTAATAACCCGCCAGATTACGAACGTAGCCGCCGGCACACAAGACACCGATGCGGTCAACGTGGCACAGCTGAAAGCACTCGCTACCGCACCGATGAATTTCTACTTTGGTGGTACTAAGGATAAGGGTACCGATGCATATACTCCGGGTACTAAAAATTGGAGCATGTCTCTCAATGAATTTCGTATGGACTACGGAGACGGACTGAAAGCGGAACAGGTAACCGACAAAGACAACAAGACATACACGCTCGTTACGCTTGATGTAGAGAAAGTAGAAAACATCGCAAAAGGAAAAACAACTGAACTCAAGACTGAAATCACGAAAGAGATGAATGAATTTAAGACCGAATCCGTACGTGGTGATGCTCTCGGAGCGGCGCTTTCCGCTTTGAAACCGTTGGATTACGATCCTTACAACAGAAGTCAAATCATGGCGGGCGTTTCGACATACAAAGGACGAGAAGCCGTAGCACTCGGACTTGCGCACTATTCAAATGAAAATACACTTGTACATGCAGGACTTTCATATGCAGGTTCAAGCGAACTCATGGCGAATGTAGGGGTCTCCTATCGTTTTGGAAGCAAAGAAGATAAAGAAGCCCAAAAGGCACGGAATCTCCGTATGCCGCAGTACGACAAAGGACCAATCAGCAGCGTCTATATTCTCGAGGACAAAGTAGAACGTCTGACAAAGGCAAATAAAGAAGCGAATGACAGAATTGCTGCATTGGAAGCAAAACTAGAAAAGGTTCTAGAAAAAGTAAAATAATTCCGAGAAACAAAAACAAACACATCGCTGAAGGTGTGTTTGTTTTGGTGTTCATTCCTATGTGGATTCATTATGAAGATAAAAAGTGATAACACTTGCAAAATCATTTGTAATCATCTTATAAACGAACCGAAACGTAAGAAAATTAAAAGGAATTAAGAAAAATTGTAGTATGATTAAATCTAATATGCTTGTATATACAATTTGAGCCTAATAAAATAATACATGAATACATGTGCTCGCAGATACGGAATACTTTATTTTTTAGTAAAGGAGCTTATATATGAACAAAATTTATAAACTAGTATGGAGCAAAGTAAGAAACACCTGGGTGGTGGCTTCTGAAATTGCGAAAGGTCACGGGAAAAGCTCTTCGTCGGAAGGAAACGGAAAACGTCTGAAATCGTTAGTTCTCATGGCACTCCTCGGGTGCTTCATGACGGGATTAGGACAAGGAGTACAAGCAGATGGGACCAATTCCTATTCATGGGGAAGTGAATCAGAAGCAACAGGGGACCAGTCCATAGCATTAGGAAATCGTGCAAAAGCACTAGGGGAAGGTTCCACGGCAGTAGGACAAGGAGCACAAGCACAAGAGCGATTTTCTACGGCATTAGGACAAAATGCACACGCAGAAAAAGAATTTTCCACAGCATTAGGAGTTAGTGCACAAGCAAAAGGGGCCTGGTCCACGGCATTAGGACAAAATGCAATAGCAGAAAAAGACGATTCCACGGCAGTAGGATATTATGCACAAGCAAAAGGGGACGAATCCACGGCAGTAGGACAAGGAGCAGAAGCACAAGGGAAATCTTCCACGGCATTAGGAGTTAAAGCACAAGCACAAAGTGACGATTCCGCGGCATTAGGAAATGGAGCACAAGCACAAGGGGGCCAGTCCACGGCAGTAGGACATGGAGCAATAGCACAAGGGTGGCATTCCACGGCAGTAGGACAAGGAACACAAGCACAAGGGGACTTGTCCACGGCAGTAGGAGATGGAGCACAAGCACAAGGGGGCTTGTCCACGGCAGTAGGAAATGGAGCACAAGCAGACGGGTACGGTTCCATTGCAATAGGAAGAAACGCACAAACAAAATCGAACTGTTCTATAGCAGTAGGAGACGGAGTAACAACAAATGGGAACATTTCCATGGCATTAGGACGTAACGCAACAGCAGAAAAAGACAATGCCATGGCATTAGGAAGTGAAGCAAAAGCACTAGGGGTATCTTCCATAGCATTAGGAGATGCCGTAACAGCAGAAAAAGAGAATTCCATTGCATTCGGACGATTTGCAAAAGCACTGGTAGAGGGAGGCATTGCTTTGGGCAGCAACTCTATTGCTTCGATAGATAAAGGAGCAAAAGGATATGATCCGCTTACCGGAGAAGCAAGCAAGGATACCTCTGCCATTTGGCAAGCGACACGTGCAGCACTTTCTGTCGGAAATGCTGAAAATGAATATTATTTAGTAACCCGTCAGATTACGAACCTAGCCGCAGGCAGTAAAGATAGCGATGCGGTCAACGTGGCACAGCTGAAAGCGTTGAATACGAAAGTAGATAAAGGTGCAGTACACTATTTCTCGGTGAAGAGTGGTAAACCTGCAAATACCGACAGGACCAACTGGGATAATGACGGAGCGACAGGAGAAGATGCGGTAGCCATAGGATATGGAGCACAAGCACAAGGGAACGTTTCCACGGCATTAGGATATAACGCACAAGCACAAGGGAACTCTTCTATGGCATTAGGCTATGAAGCAATAGCCAAGGTAGATGGAAGCGTTGCTTTGGGTAGGGACTCTATTGCTTCGATAGATAAAGGAGTATTCGGATATGATCCGTTTACGGGAAAAGCAAGCACGGAAAACTCTGCCATTTGGAAAGCGACACACGCGGCATTTTCTATAGGAAGTACCAGCGATAAAAGTGATTTAAGAACCCGTCAGATTACGGGAGTTGCCGCCGGCACACAAGATACCGATGCGGTCAACGTGGCACAGCTCAAAGCTTTGGAAAAGAAATTGTTTAAAGTTCTCCCAGAAGTTGTGGGCGATCAAAATACGGGTATAGTTGTAGAAAAGAATCCGAAAGAAAATACACCGACATCGGCAACGGGTGAAACGGCACCGCCAACGGGTGGAACGGCACCGTCAGCAGATGTAACGGCACCGCCAACGGGTGTAACGGCACCGTCAGCAGATGTAACGGCACCATCAGCAGATGTAACGGCACTGTCAACGGGTGTAACAACAACGACAACTGCTTCGACAGATGAAGGCAAGACCGTTTATAAAGTAAAACTCGACAAGAAAGTTGATGTGGGAAATATTTCTATAGACGGTAATGAAAATAAAGAAACAATTACAATCGGTAAAGGCGACAACCATGTTACTGTGGATACCACCGGACTTACAATTGCAAACGGTCCTTCCGTTACAAAGACCGGTATCAATGCAAACAAAAATAAAATTACTAATGTAGGAGACGGAACGATATCCGAAGACAGTACTGATGCAGTGAATGGTAAACAGCTTTACGGCGTGAAACAGGACGTCGATAAGAACACGACAAACATCAACAACCTGCAAAATAATATTTCCGACATGGGGATGACATTGGGCGAATTGGACACAAGAGTCAATAAAGTCGGCGCAGCCGCCGCTGCCCTCGCAGGACTTCACCCGTTGGAATATGACGAAGATGACAAATGGGACTTTGCAGCATCCATGGGCAATTACAATGGAGCGAACGCTTTTGCACTCGGTGCATTCTATCGACCAAACGAACGTGCAATGATTTCATTGGGCGGAACACTCGGCGGAAAAGAAAATATGATAAATATCGGACTTTCCATGAAAGCCGGACAAGGTACAGACGGTAAAGTATATACCTCACGAGCCGCAATGGCAAAAGAAATCAAAGTGCTGAGAGAAAAAGATGAGACAAGAGAAGCTCTTATGCAAAAAATGATTGCACATGAAACGGAAAAAGATGCTGAAATTAAAGCATTAAAAGAAAAAGATGCACAACGAGATGAACAAATACGTAAATTGACTGAAATGATCGTCAAATTACAACATAAAGCATAATAAAAAACGGTTTTCAGCGTAGTGAAATTTAAGTTGAAAACCGTTTTTTAAATTATATTATAAATATTTTTTTTGAAGTTATAACTATTTATAATATAAACGAGATTAATAGTAAAATAGATGTTATAATGAAAGCGTGTTTTAAAGAGTGAGAGACAGAGCCGATGAAATTCACTGTTATGTGAGATAGCGCCAAGAGCGATCTGAATCATGTTCTGTTTCAATTTTCTGCATAAATAAGCTGATCGGCGATATAGTATATTGTGTCGCAATGCAGCGGCAGTAATGAAGGAGTGACTTATTTTGATTAAGAGAAGTAAGATACATCGAAACAAGGTAAAAAGAGGCATGAGCAGACGTAAAAAAATTTTGCTTTCAGCTATGGTTGCAAGCAGTTTGCTTTTTGCCGACGGATTATATACTACATATGTATACGCAGACGGCGGGCAGCAATTTCACGGTATATCTGTCAATGTGGAGGGGGCGGGCGGAGTATCCGGCAACAATTATAACAATGACGGAGCGGGATACTCGAGTGTAGCTATCGGAATTGGAGCCTCATCACAGGCGGGGTACGGTACGGCCGTCGGCCCGAATGCGAAAGCGGACGCGTTGGGCAGTAATGCGACAGGATTTTATGCGCAGGCGGTGGGACAGTACAGTGCCGCTTACGGTGCCGGTGCCAAAGCGATTAACGCTTTTGGTGTGGCGTTCGGACAAGGGGCTGTCGTTTCTTTCGGTAAACCCTTAAAGGAAGAGGAGTATAACACACTTCCGGAATCATATAAGAAATTATTTACCGCCGTTAGAACGGAAGACGCAAAGACATTTTACTATAAAACGAAAATACTTTTGCAGGACGGTTCGACACAGGATCAAAAGATATTCAGTGTCGCTATCGGAGTAAGTGCGGCGGCAACGGATAATCATGCGGTAGCTATCGGATTTAGATCAAGTGCGGATCAGACGGGAGCGATAGGTATCGGCGCTTTCACCGAGGCTAAAGGAAGACAAGGGCTGGCATTGGGCTATGTAGCGAAGGCGATAGGAGATTTTTCTACCGCTGTCGGACAGTACTCTCAAGCAAACGGAGATCATGCGGTAGCAATCGGATATGGTGCAATCACCGAGAAAAATCAAGCCGGTGTGGCAATAGGGTATGAGTCGCATTCCATGCGTATCGGCGGAAAAGGCTGGAATCCTGTTACCGATCAGGTATGGGATGATTCGGAAGCACAAATCGAATCACTGGGACTTAAGGAAAAGGTAAAAGCGCTCGATGAAGAAATCGCAAAAAAACAAGCGTTGGAACAACAGGCGAAAGAAGAATTGGCAAAATTCCCGAATGATCCGGATTTGATAGAAAAAGCACGTGTGGCACATAATGAAAAGGCTAAGGCTGAAGAAAAGAAGAATAAATTGTTTGCTACGTGGAAAACGCCGACCGGTGATGTTGCCGTAGGGAACAGTGATACGGGTATGACCCGACAGATTACCGGAGTGGCCGCCGGCAGTGAAGACACCGATGCGGTCAACGTGGCACAGCTGAAAGCATTGAATACGAAAGTGGATAAAGTAGCGGCAAACAGTACCGCTTATACCGTTGAAACGAAAGAAAATGACGATAATACTACCACCGTTACTATTAAAAGCAATAAAGCCGGTGATACGGGTACAACCGTAACGGTAGCCACCAAAGATATTCATATTACAAGCGGAACGTACGATAAAAACACAAAGAAACTTACCTTTACAACGAATACGAATACTACGTTCGATGTAGATATGAATGACGTAATAAATGCGGCGGCGGCAGGCGGTGTGCATTACTTGTCGGTGAATAGTTCGGAAACCGGCGAAGGTTCCAACTATAAGAATGACGGAGCGACAGGAGAAGATGCGGTAGCCATAGGAAGTAAAACAAAAGCACAAGGGGACTATTCCACGGCAGTAGGAAATGGAGCACAAGCACAAGGGTCATTTTCCACGGCAGTAGGACGTGGATCACAAGCACAAAGCTGGTTTTCCACGGCATTAGGATATGGAGCACAAGCAAAAGAGGAATCTTCCACAGCATTAGGACAAGGGGCACAAGCCCTAGAAGATGGAAGTGTTGCTTTGGGTGAAGGAACAGTCGCCGGCAGAAAAGCAGGAACAGTTGGCTATTTGCCATCTGCCGATGGTAACCTTGATGATGTACTGACAGCGCTGGGCAAAAAAGCGGACTATGATACATTGACAGAAACAATCAAGGAATCAAAAAAGGAATACGACAATTTGACAAAGGCATTTGAGAATGCCTCGACGGAAGATGAAAAAACCGAAGCTAAGGACGCTCTTGACAAATGGAAAAGGGAGCATAAAGACTTTTTAGATGCTCTGGAAGCGAAGAGCAGACTGGAAGCGACATGGAAAGCCACTAAAGCGGCTGTCAGCGTAGGTAGAGACAGTCTGGACGAAGCAGAAAATAGAATTATTGAAAGCCGACAGATTACGAACGTAGCCGCCGGCACAGAAGATACCGACGCGGTCAACGTGGCACAGCTCAAAGCATTGAATAAGAAAGTTGATGGTAAGAAGGATATTCATTTCTTTTCTTCCAACGGGAGTGGCTCCGATATTAATTATGATAATCAAGGTGCAAGAGCCGGATTTACGACGGCGGTCGGACCAGATGCTATGGCAACGGAAGAAAATTCGCAAGCGTTCGGATATAGAGCAAGAGCGATAGGTCACTCAAGTATCGTATTCGGTGTGGAAAGCACGGCATCGGGAGCCAGAGATATTGCCATCGGTTACGGTTCACATGCGGTCGGTTCGGATAATACGAATACGTCATGGAACGATACGATAGCTATCGGTTGGAATGCGTTGTCGAGAGGCGGATCGTTTGCTTCCGGAACCGGAGCGGTAGCCGGCGGCAGCGGCAGTGTGGCACTCGGAGCGGGCGCTTATGTCGGTACGAAGTGGCTTGATGATGAAACGCAAAAGGCACAAAATGTCAATAAGTGGGTTTTGACACGAAGCTTTTTGGATAAGGGATTGAGAGATGAATTGAAAGCCAAATTCCCCGAAAAATTTGCAGAATGGGAACGAAGAGCGAAAAACATGCCTGCTGCTATGGGCAGTGAATATTTGGAGCAAAAACTCCGTACGTTGGCGATGGAACAACTTCCGCAGATGACTTCTCCGTCCATGAAAAATACAATGAAAGACATGGAGAGCAGTATTGCTATCGGTCGTCGTACCAAAGTATACAGTGCGTCCGCTGTGGCAATCGGTTCGAAAGCGAAAGTAGGAGAAAATCTTGACGGTGCAATTGCGTTGGGCAATCAGTCTCTGGCTACCCGTAATGCCGGAATTTTCGGCTACGACCCGACAAGTGATGCAAAAACATGGACAGACTTTAAAAAGGCACATCCGGAAGCAGGTATCGGTGCGGCACGAGAACAGGAAATTCAACGTGAAATGAACGCCCTTTCAAATGAAGTCGATCAAATGGGGCCTACATATCAAGCATGGGTAGATAAAGAAAAATATCCCGATAAATATTTGGATGAGCGTAAAGCCTATGCGGAATCTCACGGAAATACATTGAACGGAAACAATGAATGGGTGGAATGGGTTCTCCATGCGCGTAATGAACAACAAAAATTGTGGAACAAAGGACAAGAGTTGACCAATAAATATAACAACTTACAAAAAGAATTGAATGGCGGAGCCAACTTAGGTAAAGGTGCATGGATAGGAAACAAAGCGGCACTGGCTATCGGTAATGAAGAAGACGGAGTTACCCGTCAAATCACGGGCGTAGCCGCCGGTACAAAGGACACCGATGCGGTCAACGTTGCACAGCTCAAAGTATTGAATACGAAAGTGGATAAAGTAGCGGCAAACAGTACCGCTTATACCGTTGAAACGAAAGAAAATGACGATAATACTACCACCGTTACTATTAAAAGCAATAAAGCCGGTGATACGGGTACAACCGTAACGGTAGCCACCAAAGATATTCATATTACAAGCGGAACGTACGATAAAAACACAAAGAAACTTACATTTACAACGAATACGAATACTACATTCGATGTAGATATGAATGACGTAATAAATGCGGCGGCGGAAGGCAGCGTGCATTACTTGTCGGTGAAGAGTTCGGAAACCGGTGAAGGTTCCAACTATAAGAATGACGGTGCGAAAGCAAAAGGCAGTATCGTACTGGGTGTACGCTCATCGTCGGAAGGTATTAACGGGGTGGTTGTCGGTAATGACAACAAATTGACCGGTACAAAAAACGATCAAAACAACAGTGTCGTTATCGGTACCGGATTGAATGTAGACGGTGTACATAACATTGTTGTCGGTACCAACTATGAAAATTACGATCAAAAAGAAACGAAGGTAAAAGGTGAACAGAATACCGTTATCGGTAACGGAAATTTAGTCGGATATACGGCTGTCAAAGATCCCGATGATGCGACAAAGTGGAAGTATACCGAGGTAAGTACAAGCGGAAGCGATCAAAATGTGGTTGTCGGCAGTTGCAATACGGCAAACGGCAGTAGTGTCGCAGTAGGTACAAGTCTGGAAGTGGAAAATTTAGGACGTGCTTTCGGTAGCGGTAATAAAGTTATCGGCAGTGATAACGGCGGCGGTCAATGGGGCTTGGCACTGGGCAGTAATAATACCGTCAAAGGTGAAATGGCCGTCAGTGTAGGTACCGGAACGAATGCATCAGGAGATTATACAGTTGCCATCGGTTCGGAAGCTAAAACGAATGAAACGAACAGTATTGCCATGGGATATCAGGCGGAAACGGTAAAAGCTTGGTCTACCGCAATCGGTAGCAATGCCAAAACGGAAGGAACGGCAAGCACCGCCGTGGGCGGTTTTGGTACTTCTGCAACGGTGGATTACGGTGCGGCCTTTGGATCTTACAGTGTATCTCAAAGAGCAAAAGGTGTAGCGGGATACTTGGCAAACGGACAGAAGACAATGGCGTGGGAATCGAATTTAGGTGCTTTTTCAGTCGGCGATGATGTGACAGGGTATTCTCGTCAGATTACAGGCGTGGCCGCCGGTACAAACGACACCGATGCGGTCAACGTGGCACAGCTGAAAGCCATCGAAAAGAAAATCGGTACGGGCGGTACAAACGGTAAAGACGGTAAATCCGCTTATGATATATGGTTGGAAACACAGACCGATAAAACTCAAACGCAGCAAGATTTCCTTAACAGTTTGAAAGGTAAAGACGGTAAAAACGGAACAGGTGCGGATATCGACATACAAGGCGATACCAAAAGCGGAGTAAGCGTAAAACCGGCTATGGACGATGCGGGTAAAAAGACGTATACTATCGGTTTGGGCACAACAATCAAAGCAGGCGAAGTTACGATTGACGGTACGAAAGATAAAGAAAATATTGCTGTCGGCGATGTGAAGATACACGGAGAAAAAGGCAAAGGAACCATTACCGGACTTTCCAATACAAAATGGGATGGACAGAAAATTGTATCGGGACGTGCTGCTACGGAAGATCAATTGCAACAGGCGACAGCAACAATACAACATCACATGGTGCAAATGGGACAACGTGTAGATCGTGTAGGTGCTAAGAGTGCCGCTTTGGCAGCACTTCATCCATTAGACTATGATGCCGATGATAAATGGGATTTTTCAGCGGCCGTAGGTAATTATAATGGCGCTAGTTCGGTTGCATTGGGCGCTTTCTATCGGCCAAATGAACGAACCATGATTTCTATGGGGGGTACATTAGGTGGCGAAGACAATATGGTCAACCTAGGTGTTTCGTTTAAAACTGGTTCAGGTGTAGATGGACAAGTGTACACATCTCGCACAGCGATGGCTAAAGAGATTAAGGCACTGAAAGAAAAAGATGCACAACGAGAAGAACAATTGCGCAAATTGATAGCCATAGTGACAGCGATGCAACAGAAATAATTACATATCGTTATAAAAGGCTTTCAAATCTATAGTTGATTTGAAAGCCTTTTTTAGTTATTGGATGGTTTGCAGCCCATTGTGTACTCTATACATAGGTGTATGAAATGCTAGGAAAGGTGGGGATATGATGGAGGAAACATAGTATGAATAATCAAGTGGATAAATGTGGCTTGTTACAGGTGAGTACATTTTTACTATAGTGTATCATCCATGCCACTGGAGATGACGAGAGAGGTAAAGTATGCTACAATTAAGAATATTACTGTATATCAGCCTTGTGTGCCTATTATCTAGTCGTATCGGCTTAGTCTATGTGCGTAGTGGACAGTGGCGTTATGCGAGCACCGATCTATTTAGTAGCGCCCATAGGATATTATGAAATGGTTAGGGGATACGGGTGATACGTTGGCTGATAACAATGAGATTGATTGTATGACATGGGTATGCATAGGGAATGTGATACAGGTACTTTTGTGCATGAGTGAACGGTGGCAGTCTATATGTATTCATTAACATACCAGACATGTATAGATGCAAGCGGTTGTATCTGTGAAACGATACAGACATGATTTGCATAATAGGGATGTATAGATAATAGGAGAGGTCAATGGCAGATATAACGGATGTAGAAGTGAAAGAACCAAGTGATTATTTAGAGGTCGTAGAGGACATTGCACAAGAATTATTAGCGCAGTTAACTACGGGAGAAGATGGCAGCATCATAGACATGTTTCAGACAGGAAGTTTTGATCCAGCACAGATGTTTGTGTTTTTTGGTGCTTTAGAATCAGCATTATTGCAATTTCGCACGGATAAGCGGTGTAAAACCGTATTGGTTCATGCCCAACCATCGTCCTTATATGGTATTGGACAGGTCGTAACACCAGTAACGACGCTGTTGGAACATATTGGTATCAATCGCATGGACGATGTGAGCAATAATCGATTGGAAATTGGTCATATCATGTTTACGGGAGAAGAGCTTACATACCATGGTGATGATTTGAAAGGGCGCTATGTGGTGGTGATTTGTGATTTGCTCGATGAAGGATCACCGTATTTAGAGGCGTGTATCGACATATGCCATGAAATGAAAGCCAGTCACGTGGTGGCCATACCAATGATGGTGTGGAATCCTGAATTGATAGATAATTTAAGTGTAGACTCTATAAAAGAAGCGTTAGACAATCATGAAAATACTATTATCTCCTAGCAAGACGAAAACACTATGTGGGACGCCGCATACACCATCATTTCATTCTGACATGACAAAGCAGATTGTTCGGCAAATGCAAGCGTTGTCGATAGAAAGTATTGCTAACGCCTTAGCGATTGCTACTGATAAAGCGACTAAGGTACATGATTTTTTTCTTCACTATGAGGATATGCCCGTAGGCGCTGCGGCAGCGAGTTATTCAGGACTTTCCTTTAAGCGACTTGATTGGGCTACGTTAGACGCCAAGACGCAAGCTTTTGGCGAAGGGCATCTCGTTATTTTATCTGCTTTATATGGTGTATTAGAGCCTAGTATGCCCATTAAGGACTATCGTCTTGATTTGGTAAATCCCATATTGAAAGCAGAAAAAACGAATCTGTATAATTGGTGGCGTCCATTCGTGACTGATTATTTTAGTGGGGAAGATTGGATTTTGAATGTAGCCTCTAAAGAATACAGTCGTTTAGTAGAACATCCATTCATGGTAACAGTAGAATTTCAAGAGTTAAAAAAAGAGGTGTGGAAACAGATGAGCACATCGTCGAAGATGATGCGCGGCCTCTTAGCACGGTATATGTTGACGCACCAAGTAACAGATATACAGCAATTACCACAACAGATAGGGGACTTTACCCTATATAGCACGTTGCCTACGTCGGTAACAGAACCAATGACGATTATTTATAGAAACGATGCGAATCGATAATCAATTAATCGGGGATAACGATGGGTACGTAGTACCTACCTACCACGATAATAGTGTAGACGCTTGTGGACAGAGGTGTATAGAATGAATCGGACATTAGTAGGAAGTGATTTACTCTTTACATAGTACCTCGTTTATCACGATGATAGAATGTATACGATTATTTATAGAAAAGAATCAAACCGATGAAACTATGATAGGGAATGTATGGTCTACGTAGTATCTTGTTTACCACGAAGTTAGGGGTATGACGATGATTCGTAGAACTATAAAAAGTATGATAAGGCACTTTTATGCATTGTCATAGACACGGATTTTGTAAGTGTATGGTAATAGGAGATAGATATTATAAAAATACTCTTGACAAGGATACGGGTTGCTCCTATAATGAAGTCATCAATTACATAGTTGCCTATCAAACCGATGAGGTGGAAATCAAGATATGAGATGCGCTCACAGAGAGCGGGGGTGCTGAGAAGCCCGCAGTAAGCAGCATATTAAATGGACCACTGAGGGTGTAGTGAACAGCGTATGCTCAGTATTCTACAACGTGACACGAGCGTTATTCGTGGAGGATATGTTAGTATCCTAGTGAGAGGAATGGCTTAAGGACTCTAGTTATACGTAACTAGAGATTTTTTTTACTATTCAAACAAGGTGGTACCGCGATTTAGTTACAGCACATTGTGTGCGTTGCTAGCTCGTCCTTGCAGTAGCAAGGGCGAGCTTTTTTGTTACCCAATAGATGGAAATCTAGATAGTTGCTAGGAACGAAGAAATAGACAGTAATTGATTCATTAGTAGTAGCACAAGACTAAAATAGCGACACGTCTGTGCGACAGGATATACATACAATGAAGAAGGAGAGGACGTCTATGAAACCGAGTTTACAAGAAGTAAAAGCATTGGCCGTAGGGTATGATGTGGTGCCGGTGTATAGAGAAATTTTATCAGATCGACGCACACCGATTAGTGTATTGAAAGCGTTAAAACGTGTATCGGCGCATACGTATTTGTTGGAAAGTGCAGATAGTACGCATCATTGGGGACGGTACTCGTTTTTGGGGTATCATCCTTCCTTGGAAATTTCTTGTAAAAATCATGTCATGACAATGAAAGGAACCACGACACGACGATTTACTTGTTCTCACCCAGCCGATGAAATACGCAAGGTGTTAGATCAATACAAAAGTCCACGGATTCCAGAATTGCCACCGTTTACAGGCGGTCTTGTGGGATACTTTTCTTATGAATATATTCGCTATGCCGAACCTACCTTAGACGTCACCGTGCCCGATGATGATAGCATGGTGAATGATGTAGACCTTATGTTATTTGATACAGTCATCGCCTTCGATCATTATCGAAATGTGATGTATTTAATAAAAAATATTCGCACCGATGATATAGAACGTAATTATAATAAAGCGGTATTAGAATTAGAGGCCTTGGCAGAACTGGTTATGGATGGTGAAGAAATTGCTCACGAACCATGTCAATTATTATCTGATTTTCGCTCAGAGTTTTCAGAAGCAGAATATGAAGATGTGGTGCGACAAACACAAGCATACATTAAAGAGGGCGATATTTTTCAGGCCGTCGTCTCTAATCGGAAGGAAGCTGACTTTCAGGGGAGTTTATTAGATGCGTATCGCTTGTTACGCACCATGAATCCATCGCCCTATATGTTTTATCTCAGTGGCAAGGATATAGAATTAACAGGGGCTTCACCGGAAACATTAGTAACCGTAAAAGATGGCATATTACATACGTTTCCTATTGCAGGCACTATGCCACGAGGCAAGAGTGAACGGGAAGATCAATCTAGAGAAGCGGAGTTGATGAAGAATGAAAAAGAATTAGCGGAACATAATATGCTTGTTGATTTAGGACGCAATGATATAGGAAAAGTGAGTCGCTTTGGGTCTGTAGTGGTGGAACAGTTGCATCAGTTACAACGGTTTTCTCATGTGATTCATATTACGAGTGCCGTACGGGGCGAGTTGAAAGATACCTGCGATGCGTTAGATGCTATTCAGGCCTTGCTGCCAGCTGGCACGTTATCGGGAGCACCTAAGATTAGAGCTATTGCTATTTTGCAGACATTGGAAAAAAGTTGTCGCGGTGTCTATGGTGGCGCAATTGGATATATTGATTTTTCTGGCAATATGGACGTGTGTATCGGCATTCGTATGGCGATGGCGAAAGCGGGCCGTGTATTTGTTCGGTCCGGCGGTGGCATCGTACGTGATTCGGTACCACGAAAAGAGTATGAAGAAACGATTCACAAGGCACAATCGATGATTGATGCGATTCGACAAGCACAGGAGGTGGAAGGGTAATGATTCTATTAATTGATAACTACGATAGTTTCTCCTTTAACTTATATCAATTGGTAGGGACCATTTGTAGTGACATTAAGGTTATCCGCAGTGATGAATTATCGGTAGCAGAGATTTGTCAATTGGCACCGAGTCATGTGATTTTATCGCCAGGACCTGGACGACCAGACAAGGCGGGAGTATACGAGGAATTGATTCGCACTTGTAAGGGACGATTTCCGATTCTCGGTGTGTGCTTGGGGCATCAAGCGATTGGCGAAGTATTTGGTGCTACCGTATCCTATGCCAAGCAAGTTATGCATGGAAAATCGAGCGTTATATCGGTAGTGAAACCGTCAAAAATATTTGAAGGATTACCATCAACGCTAACGGTAGCACGGTATCATTCATTAGCCGTTGTGGCAGATACGATACCGGATGAATTGATAGTGACGTCTGTGGCGGATGATGGAGAAGTGATGAGCCTAGAACATAGAGAGTATCCTATATATGGTTTGCAATTTCATCCAGAATCTATACTGACACCAGAGGGAGCTAGGATGGTAGAAAACTTTCTCGCTCTTTCACAGTAGGCTATACAATTAGCAAGTAGTAGAGACGGATTGTTACGAGTAGGATGGCAAGTTGATACAAATTGTATAGGTATCTATGGAGGTTGTGTTCATCCTATAGTAATGAACCTAGTCGTATGGAATCGATAATATGATGTTGAATAGGCACGACGCACTATGAGAGGGGTATTATTATGATTAAGGAAGCAATTCATACATTATTAGCACATCAAGATTTATCCTATGCGATGGCAAAGGCATCGATGGAAGAAATTATGAGCGGTACCGTTAGTCCTGCACAAATGGGAGCTTTTTTAGCTACGTTGGCCTATAAAGGGGAAACAATTGAAGAAATTACGGCTTGTGCAGAAGTGATGCGTGCTAAAGCCGGCACCGTACATCATGACGGTGATGTACTTGAAATTGTTGGCACTGGAGGTGATGAAGCGTTTACATTCAACATTTCTACGACAGCAGGTTTTGTTATCGCTGCTGCTGGAGTACCCGTGGCGAAACATGGCAATCGTAGCGTATCTAGTAAATGCGGTGCTGCCGATGTGTTAGAAGAATTAGGAGCGGTCATTACTTTATCAGGCGAACAAAATCAACGAGTCTTAGCCACAACAGGTATGTGCTTTATGTTTGCCCCCGTATTTCATCAATCGATGAAGTATGCGGCACCAGTTAGAAAGGAAATGGGCGTTCGTACGGTCTTTAATATATTGGGACCTTTGGCTAATCCCGCAGGTGCTACGATTCAGTTGATGGGTGTATATACACAATCCTTAGTGGAACCATTGGCAAAGGTACTATCAAATTTAGGAGTTACGAGAGGGGCCGTTGTATTTGGTACTGATGGGATTGATGAAATTTCTGCCTGTGCTTCGACTACGGTTTGTGAAATCAATAATGGTATGTTTCACACCTATGAAATCACACCGGAACAATTTGGACTTGTTAGAGGCAATAAAGATGACATGCTAGGTGGTGACAAGGTGGATAATGCAGCCATTACGACAGCGGTATTATCTGGAGAAATGAGTGCAAGACGCACGGCAGTAGTGTTAAATGCAGGTATGAGTATCTATTTGGCCCATGAAGGGATGACGTTACAAGAAGGCATCCGTATGGCAGAGGATATGATTGATTCTGGCCGAGCATTGGCGAAGATGAAAGAATTTATTGCTATGACGCAGTCTGTAGCACGAGAACAGTTACAGTGAGAGAGGGCCTATGATATTAGATCGGATTGTAGCAGCCACGCGCATGCGAGTGGCACAG
The DNA here is from genome assembly GCF_947090115.1 of Veillonella montpellierensis. NCBI lineage: Bacteria > Bacillati > Bacillota > Negativicutes > Veillonellales > Veillonellaceae > Veillonella > Veillonella montpellierensis. The sequence goes on along the minus strand of NZ_CAMUMS010000018.1, from coordinate 6,556 downwards.
GAAAAAGAACGGCGCCCGTTAGACGTGGTGCGAAAAGAAGCGATACGTATCGCTCAAGATGAACTGGCTCATGCCAAAGGAGGAACCTATGACTTCCCCTTTGAGCAGGCATTGCGGGCGCAAGATATTAATTTTATTTGTGAAGTGAAACAGGCGTCCCCGTCGAAAGGACGTATTGTTACAGAGTTTCCCTATTGTAAGATTGCTAAGGACTATGAACGGGCAGGGGCAGCGGCGATTTCTGTACTCACAGAACCGTATTTCTTCAAAGGCAGTGCTACCTACTTACAGGATATAGCCAACATCGTGCACATTCCTTTGTTGCGGAAAGACTTTATCATCGATGCGTATCAGATTTACGAAGCGAAACTAATAGGGGCCTCGGCTATTTTGTTGATTGCCAGCATTTTAGATCTTCCAACGTTGCGTGCATTTCGTGAATTGGCGGATTCATTGGGCCTATCCTGTTTGGTGGAAGCTCATGATGAGGAGGAATTAGAACGGGCCATGCTCTGTGGGGCACGGGTTATCGGGGTGAATAATCGGAATTTAAAAGATTTTACGGTGAACATAGAAAATAGTATATCCCTTCGTCACTTGGTTCCCGATGATTGTATATTCGTTTCTGAAAGCGGCATCACATCGCCAGAAGATATTGAACAATTACGGGCACATCACATTCATGCGGTGTTAATGGGGGAAGCCTGTATGCGCAGTCATGATAAAGTGGAATTTTTAGCTCGTTTATATGGGCGTCCTGTTGTAAGTCGTGTTAAATTCTGCGGTATTTCACAGGTGGAAACGATTCCCCATGTAGTGGTGTGTAACCCCGATTACATGGGCCTTGTGTTTGCCCCAAGTCCACGTCATGTGTCCATAGAGCAAGCCGTGAAATTGGTGAAAGCTTTGCGTCAAGAAGAAACGACTGGAACGGTAGATACGACGTTTAGTAGACCGTCAGGGTCGGTACATGATGGAGGTCGTGATAGATTGCCTCTAGAAACATCAAACTTTCAGAGGGGGCGGAAAACAAACCGAGATAATAGAGCAAAACCGATACAAGTGGTAGGCGTGTTTGTGAATAGTCCTCTCGAGGAGATTGTAGAAACCGTTCGCACCGTGGGCCTTGATGTGGTGCAATTACATGGGGACGAAGAGGAATCGTTTATACGAACGCTGCAAGAGGCGATTCATAAACCAGTGTGGAAAGCAGTGCCACTACGGTGCGCTGACGATGCGAAGCGGTGGGAACAGAGCCATGCGGATATGCTCGTTTTTGATGCTTATGATAGGAGCATGCGTGGCGGTACGGGACAGACATGCAACTGGTCGTGGCTCGCACAGTACCCACGTCCCTATATGCTAGCTGGTGGTTTGAAAACGGACAATGTGGTACGCGCATTGCGGTCATTGCAACCTTTTGGTATTGATGCGAGTAGTGGCATTGAAGTAGATGGTCATAAAGATGGTGAGATCATGCGTGACATGATGCGTATGATTCTATCTTGTAGAGAATAGGAGATATATATGAAAGCGGCAAGTTATAGAATGATAAATGAAAGCTTGATGGATTCTTCTAAGCGAGGAGCAAAACGTCATGGCTATTTTGGAGAATTTGGGGGACAGTTTATACCAGAAACGTTGATGAATGCAGTCATAGAATTAGAAGAAGCCTATAGAACGTACAAGGATGATCCTGATTTTATACGTGAATTAGAAGACATGCATCGTACGTATACGGGGCGACCTTCCCTATTGTATTACGCGAAACGAATGACCGAGGATTTGGGCGGTGCAAAGATCTATTTAAAGCGAGAAGATTTAAATCATACTGGGTCACATAAACTGAATAATGTTATCGGTCAGATACTGTTGGCAAAACGCATGGGGAAAACGAGAGTGATTGCGGAAACGGGAGCTGGCCAACATGGTGTGGCAACGGCAACGGTAGCTGCATTGATGGGGATGGAATGTGAAATTTTTATGGGGGAAGAAGATACAAAACGACAGGCCTTAAATGTGTATCGCATGGAACTGTTGGGAGCACGCGTTCATGCGGTTACTTCTGGAACGGGTACCCTTAAAGATGCGGTAAGTGAAGCCATGCGAGAATGGACATCGCGCATAGCTGATACACATTATGTGTTAGGATCCGTCATGGGGGCCCATCCATTCCCTATGATTGTACGGGACTTTCAGTCTATCATTAGTCGAGAAGCGCGAGCACAAATTTTAGAACAAGAAGGACGATTGCCGTCGGTTGTTATGGCGTGCGTTGGAGGCGGTAGTAATGCGATGGGTATGTTCTATCATTTTATTGATGATGAAGAGGTACAGCTAATTGGTTGTGAAGCGGCAGGTCGTGGCATTCATACAAATCAACATGCGGCGACGATGACGAAAGGGACGAAGGGAATTTTTCACGGTATGAAATCCTTGTTTTGCCAAGATGAAGATGGTCAAATTGCACCGGTGTACTCTATTTCTGCAGGACTCGATTACCCGGGTATTGGGCCAGAACACGCCCATTTACAAGCGATGGGACGTGCCACCTACGTACCTGTTACCGATGATGAAGCGGTGCAGGCCTTTGAATATTTGTCACGGATGGAAGGGATTATCCCTGCCATTGAAAGTGCGCATGCAGTGGCATATGCCCTACGATTGGCACCGACTATGAAAGCGGATGAAAGTATGATTATTTGCTTGTCAGGTCGAGGTGATAAAGACGTGGCGGCCATGGCACGCTATCGAGGTGTAGACATTCATGAATGAGAATATAGTGAGGAGTGAACATGATATGACCAGTCATAGACCATTAGAAACGGCAAAGCAACGCATAATGGCAGCATTTCGCCATAAAGCGTTTATCCCTTTTATTACAGCCGGCGATCCAACGATTAGTGATACGGAGCGCTATATCCATACTATGGCGCAAGCTGGTGCGGATATGATAGAAATCGGCATTCCCTTTTCGGATCCCGTTGCAGAAGGCCCCGTCATTCAACGAGCTAGTGAACGAGCTTTGCAAGGAGGATTGAAAATCGATCATATTTTTGCCATGGTGAAGCGCTTACGCCAAGGCAAAGAACAAAGAGCGGCACTAACGATTCCGCTCATTCTTATGACCTATATAAATCCTATCGTAGTGTATGGGAAAGAACGATTCTTCTCCGCTTGCGCCGATGCGGGTATTGACGGCGTTATCGTGCCAGATTGCCCATTTGAAGAAAAAGGAGAATTGATTGAAGCGGCGCATGCCTGTGGCGTATGCGTGATTTCTATGATTGCGCCTACCTCGAAAAATCGTATTGAAATGATTGCAAGTGAGGCAGAAGGCTTTATCTATTGTGTATCATCCTTAGGCGTTACGGGTATGCGGGGACACATTCAAACTGATTTGCCGACCATCGTATCGACCATTCGCCAATATACGAACATACCGGTAGCAATCGGTTTTGGTATTTCTAATCCAGCACAAGCAAAGACCATGGCCAGTGTTGCTGATGGGGCCATTGTAGGGTCGGCACTGGTGGCTATTGTGGCGGACAAGGGAGCACAAGCGGATGCAGCAATTCATGACTATGTGTCGACTATGAAAGCCGCCGTAGAAGAGGCTAACACATAGTCCATAGTCACACTATGAGCTTAGATCATATGCTTTCACCATTTGCTATGAAAGTTTCGTATTTTATAGAGGCCCTTCGTTCGTTACTTTTTCCGTTCTGGCAACAGAAAGGATTTCGTATTGTATAGGGGCCGCGTCGTTACGTCAGCTTGTATGGATGCTGTTTTCAATGCATGGAAATGTTTTTGTTGTACGAAGTATAGGAAGCTCTCATAGCTACATCACTTGTGGATGGCTACATAGATATTGCTTTTACTGTAGGAATGGTACCCTATTGTATGAGCAGTTATGGTAGAGATTTTTGGTAGTTACGATGACTACATTAATACTGTTTTCAATGCAAGGAAATGGTTTACTGTACGAATGATAGGAAATTATAAAACGATATCACTTGTGGATGAATACATAGATATTGCTTTTACTGTAGGAATGATGATCTATTGTATGAGCAGTTATGGTAGAGATTCGTGGTACTTACGATGACTACATCAATACTGTTATCAATGCAAGGAAATGGTTTACTGTACGAATGATAGAAAGTTATAAAACGATATCACTTGTGATAGCTACATAGATATTACTCTTACTGTAGGAATGATGCTCTATTGTATAAGTAGTTATGGTAGAGATTTTTGGTAGTTACGATGACTATATTAATACTGTTTTCAATGCAAGAAAATGGTTTATTCTATGAATGATAGTTAGGTTAGATACTTGATGATGACTAGGAATGCATCTTATTCTTAGGGGATTGAAATACAGTTCGATAGATGTGAAATTATGTGGGAAAAACGATAGCTGATTGCTTTCATTTACATAGGATTCCCCTTTTATCCTCTATAGGGCATATGCTATAATAAATAGTAAACGATTAGGAAACATAGGGTAAACACCTAGTCTAATAGCCATAAACGATGCAGGAGGATGTAATGGAACATAAGGAAATTGTTATTGTTGTAGATTTTGGTGGGCAATATAATCAGCTCATTGCCCGTCGTGTCCGTGAAAATCATGTGTATTGCGAAGTATATCCTTACAATAAAGCGTTAGCAAAAATTAAGGAATTGCAACCACAAGGGATTATCTTTACCGGTGGGCCTAGCAGTGTGTATGAAGACAATGCGCCTACGATTGAAGCAGAAATTTTTGACCTAGGTATTCCTGTATTGGGTATGTGCTATGGGATGCAATTTATGGCACATACATTAGGCGGTAAGGTTACATCGGCAGATCATCGTGAGTTTGGTAAAACAGCAACTACATGCGATACGACTTCTCCTTTATTTAAAGGTCTAGAAGAAGAACAAATTGTATGGATGAGTCACGTAGATTATGTGTCTAAGATGCCAGAAGGGTTTACTGAAATTGCTCATACAGAACATTGCCCAGTAGCAGCTATGCAAAACAAAGCACGTAAGTTATATGCTATGCAATACCATGCAGAAGTGCTTCATACGGAACATGGGAAAGAAATGCTTCATAACTTCCTCTATGAAGTGTGTGGCTGCACAGGTACGTGGACGATGGCGAACTATGCTAAAACAGCCATAGAAGATATTCGTCACACTGTAGGAACGGGCAAAGTATTACTGGCTTTATCTGGTGGTGTAGATAGCTCTGTAGCGGCAGCATTAATCTCTAAAGCGGTGGGCGATCAATTAACCTGCATTTTTGTAGACCATGGATTGATGCGAAAGAACGAAGGCGATGAAGTAGAACTTGCTTTCAAAGATCGAGGCATGCATTTTATACGGGTCGATGCAGAAGATAGATTTTTAGGTAAATTGGCAGGCGTTGACGATCCTGAACGAAAACGTAAAATTATCGGGGAAGAGTTCATTCGTGTCTTTGAAGATGAAGGTCGTAAGATTGGATCTGTTGATTTCTTAGCACAAGGCACCATCTATCCCGATGTGATTGAATCGGGGACTGGTGAAGCGGAAGTGATTAAATCGCATCACAATGTAGGTGGCTTGCCAGCAGTAGTGGATTTTAAAGGACTGATCGAACCATTACGCAACTTGTTTAAAGATGAAGTGCGCGAATTAGGTGAGGAACTAGGCTTGCCTGATTACTTAGTATGGCGTCAACCATTCCCAGGCCCAGGATTGGCCATTCGCGTGATGGGCGATTTAACGAAAGATAAATTGGACATTCTTCGTGAAGCGGATGCTATTTTCCGTGAAGAAATTGCTCGTGCTGGTTTAGAGCGCAGCATTAACCAATACTTTGCGGTACTTACCAATACACGTACCGTTGGCGTAATGGGCGATTTCCGTACCTATGACTATACCCTTGCATTGCGTGGGGTGACTACGACTGACTTTATGACTGCTGATTGGGCGCGCATCCCTTACGATGTGCTTGATCTCATATCACGACGTATTATTAATGAAGTGAACCACATTAACCGTATCGTCTATGATATTACATCGAAACCACCAGCTACGATTGAGTGGGAGTAAATTGTTGGTAAAAATGGATAATGAATTAAAAAAGAATAATGCTGAGAATTGTTCTTAGTAGTTTAGAAAAATGTGATAGCCCTAGTATTTAGACTGGGGCTATTTGTATGTTCGAATATTAATTAGCTAAAAGCAATGACAATGATCTATATTAAAATAATAGATGTAAGGATTACTTAATAGTAAGGAGGATTAGAGAATTGTCAGAAGTAAAATACAAAAACTATTTAGACCATGAAATTCATGTTAAGTTTGTAGATGGGATACTAGAACAAAGTCAGAATTGGCAATGGTTTATTGAATATATTGAAGATAATTATAACTTGTTAGATATAAAATCTTACATTGAATATCAAAATAGAAGTAATTATCTGATTCGTATTTTAAGCAAATTTACTAATATATTAAAGATATGTGATTTTAACTTTCAATTTAGAACAATATTGTTACAAGAGATTTATGA
>NZ_CAMUMS010000017.1:0-26000 GCF_947090115.1 Veillonella montpellierensis | reverse complement strand
TTGATTATCTTATCATTTTCAAGATGTCTTGTCAACAACTTTTTATGATTTTTCTTGCTCATCTAGTACATATTCTCTAGACAAGCAAATTAAAACAGCTCATGGCTGAACTGTATTAGTATTGTATCCTATTGCACCATAAATTGCAAGGGGATTTTTAATTATTTTTTGTAGGCGTTCTGTAGTAGTCAAACATGTATGATACAGACCCCTCAAAGTATATCAACTACGCGCCTATATATTCATCGGATGATGTATATCTAATATTTTATGTACTATATTAATACATCTACTTGTATAATGATAATATATTTTTACATGCATTAGGAAAATATATTTCTTCAGTCATGATACATATCGTAAGAAGGTCCTCCTTAACATAGTGATTTAGTCACATTTCATTATTATAGAGGACCTTCTTATTTTTATGTATCACTCATATCCTATAATCTTGCCGTTAACTAATACTACAAGATAACCAATAGCATTCTCTATCCATTTACAAATATCATTCCATATTAAAAATAAATCCTTGTTGCTTAGCTTGTTTTAATACTTCTTTTCTCTTCATATTAACTTGTTGACTGTGCTTAACAATTTGCGCCGTAAATTTTCCTACAGAGTGATTACTGTCACGCAAATCATAGTACTCTTCCATTTCCTCATCATACTCTTCCAATGCCTCGATATAACTTTCAACCACATCGTATGTATCATCAAATACATTCATATCACGTGGCATACGTGGTTTTAACTGAGGATGTTGATCGGCCACACCTATCCCTAATCCTAACACAGGGAATGTATATTTAGGCATATGTAACAATTCAATTAATTGTGGTGCATCATTTAATATACTTCCCAAAAATACTGTTCCAAATCCTCCAAGTTCTGCAGCGACTGCCACATTTTGTGCGGCCAAGGTCGCATCTATCCAACCTTGTAAGAACCGATCTGCATCACATAAATTATCTATACTTTCACCCTGTTCTTCTGCGATTTTAACATTTCGATAACAGTCAACTAAAAAAATAAATAGTTCTGGCAATCGGCCTACATATTCTTGCTGACAAATCTGGGCTATCTGTTTTTTTACTTCTGGATCAACGATACGAATCATGCTAAATGACTGCATCCCCAAACTAGTGGCCGTGCGTTTCGCCACATCAATTAAAATACTTAAATGTGCTGGTGACATTCTACTAGGCTTAAATTCTCTAATTGTTTTATGATTTAACAGTACATCAATCGGTGTCATATGCCTCTCCTTTGTAAACATCATAATACCCCTATAACAATTACTACCTATAATACCTATAGTGAAAGCTATCTAATTTGACCTAATTTAACAAAATCAAAACTCTATCTTATAGTCGCATCATTTCTCCATGAATGCTATACGTCTGCTATCCTATGTATATTGCTAAAACACCTTACAAAAATGAACGTCATAAATAAAATTTTTTATTCTGGTACCGTACCCACATGAACAGCTACAATACCTCCAGCTAATTCATAATACGTAGGATTTACAAATCCTACTTCCTTCCAATATTCCAAAATTTCTTTTTGATGTGGATAGCGACGCAATGATTCCGGCAACCATGCATAAGATGAATTATCTTTACTCAAACGTCCCAGCAATGGCAATATTTTTTCAAAGTACAAATAATATAATTGCTTAAATCCTATCATTGTTGGTTTTGCCAGTTCAAGAGTTACCACTTTACCGCCTGGCTTAACTACACGTTTCATTTCCCGCAATACCTGTTTAACATCTGGCACGTTCCGCATAGCGAATCCACTCATGGCTGCATCAAATAGATTATCTTCATAGGGCAACATCATCGCATCACCTTGCACACAATGAACTTGAGCATCAAGTCCATGACTATGAACGCGCTTTCTCCCTTCTTCCAACATATTTTTATTAAAGTCCAGTGCTTCCACCGTTAGTGTTGGTTCTTGTCGTAACGCTTCAACAGTAAATACACAGGTTCCACACGCTACATCTAGTATAGTATTGTGTGGTTTGACTTCCATTTTCTGTACAGCAAATTTGCGCCAAAAATAATCTTGTCCAAAACTTAGTACTGTATTCATTAAGTCATAATGTCTAGCTATATTAGAAAATACGCCTTGCACAAACAACTCTTTGTCTTCATGACTTTTAAACTCTTTATCACTCATCGATAACTCCTACGCTATATTCTCACTACGAAAGTAATACTTTCCTTTATTATTGTTATTAACTATATAATACTGCATAATGATTTTATTATACCTCATTTACGCCGTATACAAAACTCTATCTACTAATTAAACAGTAATAAAACCATCATCTGTTTTCTTTCTATCCTTATTTATATTCAATAAATTAAATATAAATAAATTACAATTATCCCTTGCCATTATACACTTGTTCGTATTATAATGACATATGTCTATTATGAGTAGAATTTTATATAAGGGAGACGTAGTATGAATAGTTTCATCAAAACAATCAACAAAATTAGTTTAATCAAACAAATCTTAGTAGGGTTAATAATTGGTATACTTGTAGCAATAGTTTTTCCGATCTTTGCTAAGGAGTTATCATTATTAGGTATTATATTTGTAGGTGCTCTAAAAGGGATTGCTCCTGTATTAGTATTCTTCTTGATTATTGCTGCTATTAGTAAACATCGCGCTGGTCAAAAAACTGGTATGGGTTCTATTGTTATATTATATGTAATAGCTACCTTTCTTGCAGCCGCTACAGCTGTTATTGCAAGTTTTCTCTTTCCTACTACCTTGCATTTAGTATCTAGCGCTACTGATGCTGCTCCTCCAGAAGGCATTGGAGAAGTTATTAAAACATTGCTAAAAAATATCGTTGATAATCCAATACATGCTCTTCAATCAGATAACTACATAGGCATCTTGGGATGGGGCTTAATCATTGGTGCCGCTCTTCGTCAATCATCGTTAGCCACTAAAGAAGTTATGGAAAATCTTTCTACAGCCATTACCAAGGTAGTAGGTTGGGTCATTCGTTTTGCACCTCTTGGTATCATGGGATTAGTAGCTGATTCTATCGCTACTAATGGTATCGAAGCGCTCATTAGTTATGCACAATTGCTCATCATCTTATTGGGAACCATGCTTTTTGTTGCCTTAGTGATTAATCCAATTATGGTCTTCGCAAAATTAAAACGTAATCCTTATCCATTAGTTTTTAAATGCTTACGAGAATCTGGAATCACTGCCTTTTTCACACGTAGTTCTGCAGCGAACATTCCCGTAAATATGGATTTGGCAAAACGATTGAAAATTAATCCTGACACCTATTCCATTTCTATTCCTCTAGGAGCTACTATCAATATGGGTGGCGCTGCTATCACAATTACTATTATGACCTTAGCTGCAGCTAATACATTGCATATTCAAGTCGACATATTAACTGCTATTTTATTAAGTGTCATCGCTACTGTCGGTGCTTGTGGGGCTTCTGGTGTTGCTGGTGGTTCTCTATTATTAATCCCATTAGCATGTAGTTTATTTGGTATTTCCAATGATATTTCTATGCAAGTTGTTGGTGTTGGTTTTATCATCGGTGTATTGCAAGACTCTACAGAAACAGCTCTCAATTCTTCTACAGATATCTTATTTACTGCTACTGCGGATTATGCAAAGCGTGGATATCCAGATACATTGGATTAATAGTATACGGTATAAAACTATCGCCTTACTTATGGTATATAAACTAGTTATCTACAACAACCGATTTACACTACTAACATTATTTCTGTAATAAAAATATCCTATTGCAATGACAGACGTACTTAGTCATAGTTCACTGATTGAGTATAATCATATCCATTCCTATTATTTTCCCTTTCATATAAAGAATCGAGGAAAGTTGATCCTTTTAATTTGCTTTCCTCGATTGTATGAATACTCTATTGTGTTACGCTACCATATTTATAAAAAAAAGAGATCCTCATCGATCTCTTTTTTTATTCTAACTATGTAATCCTGTATACATCATTTCATAAAATTATACACTCATATATCTACTACTTTATAATTTATTCTTCTCCATTAGCATAATAATGATGAGCATGAATATCTACCTTATAATCAGAATTAATGGTATGAATGCAAGTAACAAAAAATTGTATAATCTGTTCTTTATGTTTCCATTCTTTAAAAGTAAGCATTAAATCAAAACTAATTACTTTTCCATCATTTTGTTCAATAATACGCAAATCATGTATATCAAAATCTTGATTATAGGCTTTCACAATATTATGAATTTTATTAAACCAACGAATGGTTTCTTTATCACGATTAAGTGGATCCATATGCGTCGTTAATACAATGCCCATTTCATTGCGAATATCTCGTTCAATTCTATCAACCAATGTATGCGCATCTATCATATCCATAGCTGCATTTAGTTCAACATGAATACTTGCAAATTCTTTGCCTGGACCATAATCATGAATCATCAATCCATGCGTGCCTAATACTCCATCATAGGATGTGATAAACTTAATAATAGCATCTACTCTTTCTTTAGAAGGCTCATTGCCCAGTATACAATTAGTTGCTTCTTTTAATACACGAAATCCTGCGAACCCAATTAAACAAGCTACTAATACGCCCAAGTAACCATCAACAGAAACATCAAATAAATAACCAACTAATAAACCAATTGCTATGGAGGCTGTAGCAGCTACGTCAGATAAACTTTCTGTTCCATTGGCAATCAATATAGGGGAATTAATTTTGTTGCCGATTGATTTTAAGAATGCACTAAGCCATACTTTAAGCACCATTGCCACAATCATAACTATAAATGCTACTATAGAAAATTCCACAGGCGTTGGGTGTAAAATTCTATTTATAGACTCTTGTAATAATTGAATGGCTACAACGAACAAGATAATAGAGAAAACGATAGAAAATAAATATTCTGCACGGCCATGTCCATAAGGATGACCTTCATCAGGTCGTATATTAGAAAACTTAAAGCTCAATAGAGAAATTAACGAACCACCTGCATCAGCCACATTATGAACCGCATCGCTAATCATAGCGATGGATCCAATCAAAAGTCCTACGATTAATTCGCCAATACAAATCAATAAATTAACAATAACACCTACAATGCCCGATAAGCGACCATAATTATATCTAACTTCTTGATCTTCCACATTTGTGTGATCTTTTATAAATGTATGAATTAAGAATCGTTCCATTTTGTCTCCTTTACTATAAATACCTCTTACTACTATATCATATATGCACTATAGTTTTTGCTAGACATATTACTTATATCTACTAACCAATAGCACTACGTAACTATTACTATTTCTTTCATTACATATAGTATACAGCACATTCTCATTGATAATCAATGAGAATGTGCTGTATACTATTGCCAATTTAGCATAGGTTTTATAATCTATATCTATATATATAAATATAATTATGTTATAATGAATACATATTACTAAGAATTACTATCATTACCTATAGAAAGGATATACTTATGAAACAATACGATCTAATCGTCATTGGCACAGGTGGCGCGTTAATAGTGGCTGATGCAGCTATAAAAAAAGGATTACACGTAGCCATTATTGAAAAAGGAAAATGGGGTGGCACTTGTTTAACTAGAGGATGTATTCCTACAAAAGTCATGGTTACAGTAGCCAATGCTATCCGTGAAATTGAAGATTATAAAAAAATTGGCGTCCATACTTCCACGCCATCTATCGATTGGGATTTAATGTCCCAACGGGTATGGCAAAAAATTGATGAAAGCAAAGGTATTCTTTCCTATTACAAGCAATTTGACCATGTAGATGTCTATGAAGGAGCTGCTACATTTATAGAAGATAAAGTACTGCAAGTTTCCATGAATGATGGTTCTCAATCAGATAAAATGACCAGTGCACATATTGTAATTGGCACTGGTGGTCATTCTAAAATCAATCCAATTCCAGGACTCGCTGAAGCTGGTTATCTTTCCAGTGAAAGTTTATTTGGCCATAAATATCCGAAAAAGCCTTTCAAGCACTTAATTATCATGGGTGGTGGCCCTATTGGAACAGAATTTGGTCACGTTTTTTCTGCTGCAGGTACAGAAGTCCACTTGATACAACATAATAAGCGTTTATTGCCAAAAGAAGATAGCGAAATTTCTGAGCAAATTTATAAGGATTTAACGCGTAGTGGTCTTCATATATATCTTAACCAAGAACCTGAAAATGTACGAGTAGAAAATGGTCAAAAAATTGTTACGATTCGCGATAGAGCCACTAATGAGATACAAGAAATTGCAGGCGATGAAATTCTGATGGCCTCTGGTATTAAACCATCTACCGAGGAATTGCATTTGGAAAATACATCGATTAAAACAAAACGTGGTGGCTGGATCATGACAAATGAGTTTTTAGAAACCTCTGTAGATGGTGTCTATGCCATGGGTGATGTGAATGGAGAAGCTCCATTCAGACATAAAGCAAACTATGAAGCTGATATTATAGCTCATAATCTATATCGCGCTACTAAGCCTGAAGAAATGCGTTGGGCTAGGTATGATTTAGTGCCAGCTGTCACCTTCACATATCCAGAAGTAGGCCATATCGGTATGACCGAAGAAGAAGCTACGAAAGCAGGGTATCATGTTGGTGTTGGTAAAAATTACTATTCTAGTTCTGCTAAAGGGTTTGCCTTAGGCTTTAACCCTGGTGACGAGGATGACGGTTTTATTAAAATTGTTGTTGACAAAGATACGAATTATATCTTAGGTGTTCACGTTATTGGGCCTCAAGCGTCTATTTTATTTCAACCCTATGTAAATCTATTAAATAGTGGCGATACGCCATTAGCTATCATTAATGAAGAAATAGCCTCTTCCAATACGCGCACACTACGAAAAAAAGGATTAGTTAGAAAAATGGATCCGCACTCTGTCATTACAGTAGGTGAAACTATGTCTCCTCATCCATCATTAATCGAAGTAGCCATGTGGACGCAAGTCTATTATGAACACCGTTGGTAATTTTTATTTACAATAACCTATCAGTATCTATACAATAGAATGACAAAATAGAATCACCTTACTTAGTTATAATTTTCTATTTCATGATAACTAAATAAGGTGATTTTTATTGTTTTTATAGTAATGTTTCTTCCTCTAGAAATAAATCTACCATCGCCTGTATTCTACTTTTTCCTATACTAGCGCAGTTAGCATTCATGAGTAAAGGTCTCATTGTTTGTACTATAGTTATTATCACGCATCTATCCATAAGACAACTCTACTACATTAATTTAATTTTGATATATTATAATTATCTCCAATTACAATAATAATATCTGTCTTTTTCAATATTTCTTTTGGATTCGGCGGCGCCATAATATCATTGCCTCGTTTGATTGCTATTACATTAATATTATACTGATCACGTAACTGCAATTCGACTAGACTTTTACCTATCATAAACTTAGGAATCACCATTTCCACGATAGCAATCGTATTAGACAATTCAAAGTAATCTAATATATGTTCTCTTGTCAACATATGTGCCACACGCGTTGCCATATCAAATTCTGGATAAATAACTTCATCTACCCCAATTTTCCTTAATAATTTACCTTCCGTACTAGAAGTTGCTTTCGCTACTAAATATGAAATATTTTGTTCTTTCAACACTAATGCAGCGAGCAACTTAGCCTGTGTATCTGCACCAATAGATAATACAACCACATCAAATTCTTCTAAATGTAAAGCTCTAATAGCATCTTCATCATTAAAGTCTGCAATGATGCCTTGTGTTATATAGGGAACCATTTTTTGAACAATGGTTTTATCTTTATCAATGCCTAACACTTCATGTCCCAAAGCAACAACTGTTTTTGCCAAGGTACTCCCAAATCTTCCTAACCCAACGATAGCAATACTTTTTCGTTTCATACTAGGTCTCCTACAATACGATATGTCCTTCTGGATAAGCTATAGGATCTTGTGCCTTTCTACGCAAAGCAAATGTACCAATTAAGGTGAGCACCCCAATCCTACCGGTAAACATAATAATGATTAATACCCATTTACTACATGCATCCAAATAGGGTGTAATCCCCATCGATAAACCAACTGTACTAAAGGCAGATTGTACTTCAAATAATAATGATAAGAAGGGGTACGGTTCTTGCCATGCCAATATACAGGTTCCCAACAAAATGCAAAGGGTAGAAAAAAATACAATACCACAAGCACGATAGATAGTATCATTAGCAATCGACGATTTGCCTAACACTACATCCGTACGTCGATTAAATATATGTGTTGATACAGCCCAAATAATGGCTATTGTACTAATTTTAACACCACCACCAGTTGAATTAGGCCCGGCTCCAATAAACATTAGTATAATCGTTACAAATGCCGTAATAGGATGAACAGCGCTATAATCAATAGTAGCGAGTCCAGCTGTACGAGGCGTAACAGCTTGAAATAATGCCGCTTGCCATCTATCAAGATAGGCCAGTTGACCCAATGTTTCCCCATTCGACCATTCTAGCATGGCAATGAACACCGTACCTAGAACAACTAAAACGACTTGTCCATATAGCATAATTCTCGTATGCAATTCTAAATGACGAATTCCCTTATATCCATTATGGCCTATATCATACAAGGCCATATACCCAAATCCGCCAATACTAATCAAAGTGCAAGTAATCAGTGTGAAAGCCCAATCACTAATCATGTTATAAGGTAATGCATTATCAAAAAATACAAATCCTGCATTACAAAACGTGGAAATTGATTGTAATGTACCATAATAGAAGCTGCTACTTCCTAAGTAAGGGTATAATTGCCATATATACCCAATAGCACCTATCATTTCTACCACTACTGTTAAAGTAACAATACGTTTAACAAGTAAAACAATAGAATTGCGAGTATCTCCAGTATCTGCTTGTATTAAGAGGCGGTTTTCTAATCCAATCCGCTTTCTTAATACTAGCAGAATAACAGTAGATAATACCATCGTACCCATGCCACCAATTTGGATTAATACAATCATAATTAGTTGGCCTACTAGGGACCAATGTGTATACGTATCCACCACTGTGAGTCCCGTAACAGATACACAGGAGGTAGCCGTAAATAAAGCATCTATAATTGATGTCATTCTATGATCTGCTGACGATATAGGTAACATTAATAATATAGTACCTACAATAATAACGCCAATAAAGCTAATAGCCAGCCAGCGATAAGGATTAATAGCAGCTATAGCATGTAAACTTCTAGGCGTTAGGTGTTCTTTTTCTAACATAATAGATTCACCACGATATTACTAAAATGGACTATAATGAGCCGACTCATTACATGTGACGATACTCACCATAGTCCCTTATATGACGCGTATAAAAACTAATACTAATCCTTATTAATTGGTTCTCCCTTGCTCTGTGAAAGAATAGAGCCTGTAGTCGCATCGACCACTACATCTATTTTCATTCCATTATGGTGTACTGTGACTGTATAGGTAACCTTTCCTTTTTCAGCTTCTACTTCCCAACCCTTGGCAATGGCACCCTCTCCTACACTAGATACAGCGTTAGCTTCTGCCGCATGAGGAGCAATCACATTAGCTGGATTAAAAAATTTTTCCACTAAATTCTTTTCTCGACCTGATACTTCTTGTTTTTTAATAGCCCCAGTAATAACATCAATAGAAATTTTATACGTATTTTTCAACGTATATCCTTCTACTTGATACACAAATTGACCTTTATCTGCTCGTAAAGAAATAGAATGTACTGCCGAATCAGGATAGGTCGTTAAAAAAATAGTTGCTGCTTCTGACATTGATAATAACATGGACTGACCTGGCTTACGATTCAATGTTTGTGCCGCCATATCAGCATTACTAGTTGCCGCTAGTGCATTCATCGGTATAACACTAACAAAAAGACCTAACACAACTGCGCCTGTCACCATAGATGATACAAATTTTTTATTCATCATATAACAACCTCCTAATAGCAATTATCATATATTAAAGAAAGTATAACAAAATCATATGATATATACAATATATCATGTAGTATAAGTATCATACCATTTTATTCAATATTCGTATGTAGTCGGCGATTTACATCTTCTCGTAACAGCTTATAAATCGTGGCTGTTAACGGTACACTCAATAACATTCCCACTATACCAAACAACGCACCACCAATAGTGACGGAAGCAAACACCCATAATCCTGGTAAGCCTACCGATCCTCCTACGATGCGAGGATAAATGAAATTACCTTCTACTTGTTGCATTACCACTAATATAATTAAATATACCAACGCTTCCATGGGACTGACTGTCAATACCATCAAGAGGCCCATAATACCACCTACATAAGCGCCTACCATGGGTACAAGTGCCGTTAAGCCAATTACACAACCGATGGTAGATGCATAGGATACTTGAAAAATAGCCAGTGCCACACCTACTAATGTACCTAATATAACAGCATCTAGAAACTGACCAACAAAAAACTTACTAAATGTATCTGATCCAACGGATACAATGTGACTCATCTTTCCAACCATCGTATCTGGCAAATATGCTCTAAACAACTTGCTAAATTGATAGGTAAGTCGCTCTTTATCTAGCAAGATATAAATAGCAAAAATGAGACCAATGACGAAATTAATAAACCATGTTACTGCTGACCCCATAGTAGATACAATATACCTACCGCCTTGTGTTCCCCATGTACGAACTTGTTCTATCATACTTTCTGTAGAAATTGAATCTGCTACAGTAATATTATTTCCTACTTGAATCACACTAATATGCGTCGTTACCCATCGCATAGTGTCTGTATACAAAACTGGTAGTGAATTAACAATAATCCCTAATGAATGTATTAATTGTGGAATCGCCATCCGTCCAATAAAAGAAATAACTACTATGATGGTAACTAACGACAGAATAATAGACACTAATCTTTCCAAATTAGTGTATCCTTTACTAGGGAATATTCGTCTCCATAATCGTTCAAATTGTTGTACTAAAATATCTAAAACAAATGCCAAAATAGCGCCAATTATAAATGGTACAAGTGCTTCAATTAAGGCGGAAATAATCGCCAATACATCATTAAATCGTATGGCAATAATTCCCATAATACCGGCTAATACAACGGCTATAATAATTCCTTTATAAGGTGTTAACCATTTCATCGACTATGCTCCACTTCTATGATTATCGTCTTCCCGTAATCATATAATCAATGCTATAGCGGCCAGGGCCTCCAATAAAAATCATTAAAAATCCAACACCAACTTCAACAGGATATATCCAGTGAAGAAAACCTGTATCATATTGCACCCATATAGCCATAGCTAATACAATACACACCATCAACGACCCAAGCCTAGAAAACAAGCCAATCCCGACTAAAATACCGCCTATTATTTCACATAGAGCCGCTACTATACCAAACTCATAATACCAACTATGAATACCTAATAAACTAACAGCACTACCTACAGAAGCAATCACATCATTGCTGGACTGTAACTTAGCAAGGCCATGCATAAAAATTGCTAAGCCTATCACAATACGATATATAAAAAGTCCTAAATCTTGGTGCCTAAATAGCCCTCTGAACAATAAGGACATAGTAAATCCTCCTTGCCTATATGCAAATAATGCACATTGCAGACAATGACAACCGCAATGTGCTATCGTATAGGAATCATATATTTCTATTGACTACTATACTACTTACTATTAACTATAATACTACCTGCCAATCATTGTTTTCTAAAATCATGGCCATACAACTAGTACGGACGATGTGACATATTTGTAGATGTAGGCTGAGATGCATCTATGTTCATATCAACCATACGTGTAGCCCATTGAAATTCATCTTTATCAAATTGAGCTTGTGGTGTTGCCCCTACTATGGCACTCCAAAAAGCAGCCACTACAAATGCTATAATATATTTTTTCATATTCTTTAATTGTATCCTCGCTACATTACTAAATCTACCTATAATTATATATTTCACTATATAAAATCCTACAGTATTTCTTATTCATTATACATAAAATCACAAGATTTTTCAATTTTCATTTCTAATCAGTCATCACTTGTTTCTCTCTACATAATCCCTTATACTGAAAGTATATTTATAAGTATATAAAAAGCTATTCATCAATAAATATATATAACTACTATGATAAGTATCTACGATTAGAAAGGAGTTCCGATAGTCATATAACTATCGTACTATACCATGATGAAATCAATTATTCTCGCTTGCCCTACACTTCGTTATGAATTAACTGCGGCCCTTACGTCACAGCATACTACTATTCCGATTCAATATATACCACAACATTTACATGAGACGCCCGATGCATTACAACGTCATTTACAACAATGCGTTCATCGATTATCTAATGAATACGATCGTATCATCATCTGTGTATCCTCCTGTGGTGGCGGTACGGCAGGACTTATGTCTAATTCTAGTGAGTTAATCATCCCACGCACACGTGATTGTATTGATATTCTATTATCCAATGAAGATTCGCTAACAACTCTACAACGTCCTATTGATGGTGTTATTTTTACTAAAGGTTGGGTCGATTTTAATACAAATTCCCCTCACTCTCTAAGTAATTTGACCAACACTAAAGGGAAAGAGTATGCTGAAAATTACATACGTAATCTATATGATGGATTTAATCATTTTTATTTTGTCGACACTGGATTAGGTCATTTACCATATATCATCGAAAAAATGACGCCTCTAGTAGACTGTCTATATGGCACATCAGATATCATACATGGCAACTATGGGATTTTAAAAAAAATAGCCCATGAACAATTTGATGAAGACTTTATCAAATTATCAGCGCACATGACAGTGGATACTAGTCAATTTCTAAGTTGGTGCTAGTTATGTACATGCATCATCTATAGTAGACTCACATATATCATACAAGCTGAATATGTAATAAACAAGTAGCTAATTCGCCACAGCATATATAAAAAGGAACTGTGCGCCCCTATTAGCTACTTATTCATCTTCATGCAGTATAATAGTAATCGACACTATAATTCGTATACTAATCTAGTACATAGAAAATCATATATAAATTATCATTCTAATGGGAGCAATCATGGGAATTTATTTTACTGATGAAGTCCAAATTGCCTATGAAAAGGTATTCTATTCTTGGGAGCCACTAATCATTCAGGAAGGACAATCAAAATTACAAATATATGCTGATCAAGGAAATGGTGATGCAGCCGCCTTACTCAGTCGCACCTATGCAGGATCTGAGTTTTTTTGGCCTGGTGCCTCTATAAAAGAAAATGATGCACTAACAGCACATTATTTACAACAAAGCATTAAACAATCAAGTGCCATTGGATTACTACAGGGTTTACGCACTGCTGGAGCCATTTTACCCTCTCTCAATCGGCAACTACCTATTACCAAAGAAGAGGCCTTTAATCGCGTATTATCCGCCGCAATACAAGGTGATGCCTATTGTCAATATGTAATCGGTAATGTCTACTATTGGGGGGACTATACCACAATTGGACCTAGTGCGATTAACCGTTTGCATGCTCACGCTAATTGGATGAGCAAATTAAAAAAACTATTCATATCCACTAGAACATACTACCAAAAACTAGCAACTATAGAAGCCGCCTATTGGTTAGATTTGTCATTAACGAATGGGTTTTCTATGTTTCCTGATAACTTAAGAAATCTCTACTTACGCCAAAAGAAATATGATTTAGCTAGATCTGTTATGACTCGTGCCGCCTCTTGTGGTAATCCTAATGCCATGTACTGGTGTGGTATTTATGCGGAAAAAGATGATAATGACATAGAAAAAGCACTCTACTGGTACGAACAAGCTGCACAGTATCATGACATAGACGGATTAGAAGAAGCGGGTGATATGTATTTCAAGGATAAAGGCATTCCTCTCAATGGACCTAAAGCAGTTACCTACTATGAAGAAGCCGCTTCTCTAGGAAACCCCTATTGCATGATTCAATGTGTGTATGCCTATTTCTTTGGACTTCATGGCATTACCGCCGATTACGGTCGCTCAGCTTATTGGGCATTGCGAGCCCTCGGTTCTAGTCATGAAAGTTATCTCTATCCTTTTTTAAGTTACATGTATCTGCATGGTTTGGGCGTAACCCAAGATCGTGCGGCAGCTCTATACTATCTACAAAAAGGACTACAAGAATTTAAACGTCGTGCCAAAGAAAACAACTTTCAATACGTTCCGCTCATGCAGGAAATTTTATTTTGTGCACTCGGTTACGCTCATGAACATGGGTATTTCACGAAAACACCAGACTTTGAAAAAGCTGTATTAGCCTATCAACAAGCTAATTGCCGAGAAGGAGAAGAACGATTAAAGAGTTTTTCCTACGCTAACGGCATATGGACACGTCATGATGAAAGTTCCCGTACTACTTGTTATCAATTTGATAACATCTATCCTCGGCAGCACTATACACTATACATAAGTAAACACGCATCAACCCCAGCACATCGCACATCACTACATTCTTGGGATATGCTAGTACAAGAATTATCCATGCATCATGAGTTACATCTTACGTACAACACGGTAAAATCCGTACCGCACATGTTTGTTGCTATTGCTTCTGTATCCGCTAAGGAAATTGATGCACAGCACATAGAAATAACCTTTTATGGCTCTCAAGAAATTAGTCGCGAAGATGGTTTGCTATTACAAAAAGAACCATCAAAAAAAGAAAACACCTATATTCCTATGGTTCCTATCAACGATGGTCAGCAATTCTTAGTTGACCAAAATGTATCGGCCGTAGTACCTAGATCAGAAGGCATGTCAATTATATCTAACCTATATAGTACAGGGGCCTTACCATCCATGCACGATTGGCATACACAGTACCGAACTCTCCCTATCCCTGTCGACTCCATTATATTAGAGGTCGACCAACAAACATTCATTTTAACAGATTTACCCAACGATCAAGAAGAAATTACAGCAGCCTTACTCACATTACAAGACGGTGGATGTAGTAAAGTAGCTTTGCATTTGGAAAGCTTTAAAACGGGAGCTTTTTGTATGTACCGAAGCAAACATCATGCAACCTCGTATAGAGTCCAACTATTTATGCCTAATCAGGGAAGCCCCATCGTGTGTGAAACAGAAATACACAACATCATTTCACTTAACTATTGGTTAAGTGCATTTTTACTCAATGGATCCTACCCAGATACAAGTTCTTGGCGCAAAAAGCGATTAAAACTAAAAAAAT
Source organism: Veillonella montpellierensis (assembly GCF_947090115.1). Lineage (NCBI taxonomy): Bacteria > Bacillati > Bacillota > Negativicutes > Veillonellales > Veillonellaceae > Veillonella > Veillonella montpellierensis. The sequence goes on along the minus strand of NZ_CAMUMS010000017.1, from coordinate 10,626 downwards.
CCTAGCCTATTCAAATATAGTATGAAGGAGTTATACAGATGAATACAAAAGATATACAGTATATAGAGTCATTAATACGAACGATTTCTAATTTCCCCAGTCCCAACATTCTATTCCGTGATATTACCACCGTCTTAAAGGATGCTCGTGGCTTTCATATAATAATTGATGATCTTCTGCAGCGCTATCAACATGCTAATATTGATTATGTACTCGGTGCTGAAGCTCGTGGTTTTATAGTAGGGGCCCCTTTAGCCTATGCCTTAGATGCAGGATTTGTTCCAGCTAGAAAGCCAGGTAAATTACCTGGTGAAGTAATACAAGCCTCTTACGAATTAGAATATGGTCACAATACCATTGAAATCCATAAAGATGCATTCCCTCCTAATGCCAATGTGCTAATTATAGATGATTTATTAGCTACTGGTGGTACAGCTAATGCAATGACTTCTCTTGTAGAGCAACTAAATGCTCATATATATGAACTAGCCTTTACCATTGAACTCAGTGACTGTCATGGTCGCGAACATCTAAAACCCTATCCAGTATATACGCAATTAGTCTACTAGCGTTCACTACTATATACAATGATCTATCGAATAAACACTGACAAATAGGAATTAGAGCTTATACACACATTGCTAAAATGGTGCCATAGATATAACAAGCTAATAATACATACTAAAAAAGAGCTTCGCCAAGTCACTACACTTGACGAAGCTCTTTTCTATAAGTTCTATTTAGTTACCTTTGCATAATAGGTAGATCCTTTATCGGAACCATGCATCAAATTCATTAATTCTTCTGCTCGTTCTAATGTGATACCACAGTAATTTGCATATTCTACTAAAGGGTTTCCTCTAAGTGCCCTCTTATGTGCCATCACAGCCCGACGTTCTTCCTTAGACAGGCCTTCTACCTCTTTAAGATCTTGCATGCGACGGGCATTACGAAACGTCAAATATGCCTTTGTCCGCTCCGCTTCTTGCAATGTCATATTACCTTCCTGTACCAGTTCGTCTAAATAATACTGTGCCACCTGCGGCTTATGCGGTTCTGCTCCTCGCAAATAATATGGCATCGTAGCTGGTTCTGGCATCCGTGCCATCGTCGCACTACACGTACCAAGTAAAGATACCATAACTAACAATAACACTTTATAATACATACGATACTCCTATCTTAGAAGAAATAATAGAACCCATCGAACAGAATAAGTTTATATTTATTCTTCCAAAATGTCTTCAATCAAAAATCCATCTATATACAACTACTTATTTCATCGCCTCAATAATACTAGTTAATCGTCTAATAGTTTCTTCTGGCAATTCATTCTTCTTACCAATTTGATCAATAATATATTGTTGTCTAAATGTAAAAGAACGTTGTAAGCTTTTACGATATTCATCCGTAAACGTTACTTCAAAACCATCAACAGGTGCATATAAAAGGCCATCAATATCACCAAAAGGCTGAAATTCTAATATACCTTGTACAATAGATTCTAAAATGGATAAGGTTACGTCTTTTGGTACTTTTTTAGTGCCAAAAAATCCTGTATTAATAATATAGCAATCTACATGAGATTCATCGAATAAGGACTTATAACTTTCATAATCCCGTGCCAATGGATACGTGCGGAATGGATTTGCATACGGTTCAATCACTAATGCATTTTGATCTACATTAGCATCTAATTTTTCAGCCGTTGAACGACGCGTCGCTAGTGTTGCCCCCATAGTAGACGCTAAACAAGGGTCTGTTACTTTCATAATCGGTGGCAATGTTTCATCTTTCATCAACCATGCAATGGCATTCACAGGTTCTTGGAAAAAGTTAACTCGATTATCTGTCCAAAACATAGATTTAATCGCACGACCATTGTTATTACGCACATCTTCTGCTACCACCACTTTACGACCGTCTTCATCAATAGTAACGCCACAGTTTTGTAAGGTTAATAAAAATTGATTCGCTGGATGTATTACCGGATAATCCTGCATTTTATCAAAATAGGTCGGTTCCATAGCAATCGATGAGCCATCCTGAGTACTAATAATATACGCATCATCATGCAAAATAGAAATATCATAGCGCCCATCATGTTTTTCATGGGTCAATGTCGATTTCCCTGACCCTGAAAGTCCAAATACGCCTAGCGTGAATGTGCGATTAGGCAAGTTATAACGTTTCATACCTCCATGACATGCTACATATCCATAACGATTAGCAATGGACCAAGCTAATGTTAATGTTCCTTTTTTATGTTCCCCAAAATATCGCAGTCCCAACAACATGGCACAATTATGTGCTGGTTCAAATAAAGCAAGTCCCCCTGGATGATTTTCCACCACATAGTCAGGATCAGAATAGATATAAATATCTCCTTCTGGATAGGTATGACTATTTTTATAAAAGTCTAGCAATTCATCCTTAAAAATTTGAAAATTATTCACCCACGAGTACAAAATTGATGCATGATCCTTAGGAATCATCAAATGTGCTCGTACAGTAAATCGTTCATCTAACCCTACTAGAACTTCTGCTCGTAACCATTCCTTATGACGACTATCGTAAATAGCTTCTCGTGCTATATTACAAAAATATTCTTCATCTACCCCAACGTCACCAAAAATGCGTCGTGCTTTTGCATAGCGCCCTGTTGTCTTTCCATCATTAGTAACTAATACTTTTGCATCCTTTGGTAGTCCTTGCTCTTCTGGTCGATATACTGGCATATCTAATACAATCACGCCTGGTTCTTCCATGGCCAACCGATATGCCTCTGCAATCGAAGATACGGCTCTTACATTATTTCCATAAAATGCTGTTTCTACCGTACTGCGCAAGCGAGAAAATGATTCATTTTTTTTAATACTATTTTTATCCCAGTGCCTAATACTCGACATATTGTAAACTCCGTTTATAACTTATAGACTACTTATATAATACTATCCTAGCAAGTACATACTATTCTATATTATACTGGTTTTATGCATTTTGTATAGAATTAAAATATGACATCTATGCACAAACCTATAAAAAATTATAATATGTGCCTAGCTAAACTCGTAAATTATATATCATACCTATCGTTCATCTATGAAGTGTACAAATAACTTTCTATCGTAAGCAAACTATATCACGTACACCCACAAAGTAATCAAAATCATAACTCGTGACATAGCATAAGGTCACCACAAAAATAAATTATATCGTTTACTCCTAAAAATATTAGACCTACTAAATCATTACAACTATACCTAACAATCTATACATACAATGGTATCTAACTATATAGACTATGCAACAATCATTTTTTATGTTCTTGTGCCATATGTTCATATATATGAGCAATCAATTCCTCTACCTTCATAGATGCTTTTTTACTAATCATCTGCATCGTAGCCACTTTCGCCATAATATGCACCATAGGAGAATGTAACTTTTTAAATTTAGGATTCATAGACACTAAATAATCTACAATCGTAGGACACACTTTAATCACCTCCGCTAACGTTGTCTTTGGTGTGATTACAAAATCACTACAATTCACCCCACTCATATCCTTACGGGTTCCTGCAATTGGTATATCTGTATGATTTCTATTCTCTCTTTCCTCATTTGATGTCGTCTCTGTATCCCACGTAAGTAATGTTCTCGATCCTTCTAAGGAGCGAATATGCGTGCAATCTTGCATCATTTCTAATATACCTTTAAATCTCCCTAGCTCATCACGTACGGCCGTATAGAGAATATAAATGAAAGTATCCTCTTTTTGAATCCAAAATTCTGCATGATCTTGTTCTCCTCGTTTAAAGGCATTGATAATTTCTTCTACCACATGCACACTACTAGCAGGATGACAATTTCTGACTTCACGACCAATCACACTAGCACTACGAGGGAAAATACGATGTAACGTATCCGTATAAAATCTCATAATATCCTGTTCATCTACAAAAGAAAGATCAACTGGCATATGTTGAAAAATTAAATTGATTTGTTCTAAGGTCAATTTTCCCGTACGCACGTCTAACATTCTATCAGCACTATTTTCTTGTCCCATATGATATTTTTCTAATAATTCTGTTAATTCTTTTACAAACCCTGCTGATTGTGTAGGCCCCGCTTGTACAGATTGATCTACATCGCCATCATTCGTATTATATACAGGAGGTACCTCTAGTAAAGCAAAACCAATCTCATGATCACTACGGCTCATAGCAATCCATTCTTGTTCACTTAACAATTTCATAGCCGTCGGATATAATACTTCTTGTTCTTTATCATTTAAATCAATGATACTGTCTAGAACATCAGGCATACTCTTTAAAAATTCTTCTACTTTATCTTCTTGCAATAATCTAAAAGATCCATTGATACTATCACGCACCTCATTATCAAAACTCCACATAATGCGAGATGGTCGATCGAAATCATGGCGTTCCAATGCTGGATACAATTGATTCTGTTTTCGCGATAAATGAATTTTCCATTCCTTCAAAGAATCAAAAATGCCTAACCAAGGATTCTTGATAAATTTACCTTTCTTCAATAATTCTCTTGCTTCTTGAATGACTAACGCAAGCGCTTTAATTTCTTCCACATACACCCATAAAGGATGAAATTTAGGGTATACATTATCTGTCCGTACCAATACCCCGTCGAATAACGCCAATAAATCATCCATTCTATCTTTAATTTCTTCGTCCTTATAACTACCTTTTAAGCTTTGTTCTGCATATGCAAACTCATCTGGTGTACAAGTACCGAGTTGCTCACGTAACTGTCGATTTCCTTCTTCTAAGGTAATTTTACCTTCTAAAAAAGCTTCTTTTACACCGACTATACATTCATATCTCTCTTTATTAATCGCTAATGCTTCTGATAGTTTATGATACATAGATAACTCCTTTCAATATATACTGATTCATTAATACATATACTACATACTCTATGTACATTATTATATAAATATTGAAAGTAATTTTCAGTATCCGTAGCAACATTTTGAAATTAATTTTATGACTATAACTAAATACTACTGTACAACTTACATCCTATTCATTAGGCAAAAACTTTCCCACTAATACAAGACTAATGACTAATACAAAAATAGAAGCGGACCAAATTAATGTATCTAATGCAGTTTCATGAGAGACAATTAATAATCTAACGATGGCCGTAATGCCAATATATAAAAAATAATTAAGTGGAAAATGGTAATTATTCGTAAAATATTTTATAATAAGTGCCAAAAATTCGAAATACAAGAAAAACGTAATTAAACTTTCTATAAACAAAGAAAATCCTGTATGTTTAAAAACTCCGTCCCATGCTGTCATAGCTAGATGCATTACCGTATCTATAATGGCACCACAGAGAATAATGCCTACTACAAATAGTGCAATATTCATAACTAACAACAAACAACGAGCTACCAAAGAATATAAATTGCGCATAAAACCTCACCTGCTACGATACTAATACATGTAATAACAAGGAATATTATATCTATATATATCAATATGTGCAATATATTTTCTAGCAATGACTCCTAAGTAGTACTATAGCCCTCCGTAGATCTAATATTCATACGTATCAAACGATTTATTACTGACCTGTAAAATGAGCTTTTCGTTTTTCTATAAACGCCTGTACGCCTTCTTTAAAATCATCTGTCTGACTAGCTCTATGTTGTGATTCGATTTCCATTTCTAAATATGATGAAAAATCAGAAAATTCTGTTTTATATAACATGTGTTTCATTTCTCCATATGCGCCAGTTGGTCCCATAGCCATTTCCTTAGCAAATGCTAATGTTTCACTTTCTAACGCTTCTAAGGGTACCACTTTTTTTACTAACCCCAATGCAGCTGCTTCCGTGGCGGATACAACGCGACCAGACATAACTAAATCAGTTGCTCTCGCCGTTCCTATCGCTTTCGTTAACAAGTATAATGATCCTGTATCTGGCACTAACCCAATATTCACAAAAGCCTGAATGAATTTACAATTATCTGCACTAATACAATAATCACTTAATAAAGCAAGACTAAAACCAGCACCCGCAGCTGCGCCTTGCGTAGATGCAATAATTGGTTTTGGTAAGGTTTTCATAAGAACCGCTAATTTAGCCAATATTTTTAATAAGGGTCTAATGTCTACATGTCCATTTTGGATAGTCCTGTAAAAGTATCCTACATCACCACCTGCAGAAAAGGCTTTTCCTGCTCCAGCGATGATGATAGCCCGTATAGTAGTATCTTCTTTCGCTTGTAAAAAATTATCCACTAAGGCCGCTCCTACTTCCTCATTAATAGCATTAAACGCACTTTCATTATGAATCGTAATACGTGCTACAGAACCTATTTTTTCATACGATACAACAGAATCAGCCATGCTACTACCTCCCATTACATTTCAATAATTACCATAGCAACCTATCCTAGTTAAGAGTCAATGGACTATCTCATTGATAGCATTATATTAGAATAGTTTCTTATCTATATTGTACAAAGAATACGTCAATTCAGTAAAGGTTCCCTTTTGTTTCTACTCCATATATCTACAAGTAGTAACCATGCTTAATACATTGATACCAATAATCTAGATTACATTATATATAGAAATAGCAATGAGCCTCTCATCTTATATAGGTTAGGATACGATGATGATTCCCGTAGCGCACTACATGTAAACTACATAACACGCTAGTCATACTATGCCATGACGTTTTTACTGTCACTGATAGAGTTGCTTTTATATTCCCCATAGCATTACTTTCATCACTTGCCAAATTCGTCAAGTAGATATTTCTTTTATATTCTATATAACAGTACTTTTTAAAATCATAGTACATAATGATAGATGATTTTCTATAACAGGAAGCAATCAAAGGTATCTCTGTGCTACTTCTAACCATTTCGTATCCATACTATTGCCACTTACACTGCAATAACTTATCAATGTAGAATAAATAAAATTATCCTCTTGTAGTATATCTGCCACTACTACAAAAATTTTGCTATACTAACTATATAAGAAAGGATGATATCTATGAAAGAACAGATAGAAGTAAGAATTATGAATAATGGCAGTCAAATTCCAACAATTGGTTTTGGTGCCTATCAACTGGGAACCCCTGAAGATTGTGAAAAAACGATTTCCCAGGCCTTAGAGTCTGGGTTTCGATTAATCGATACAGCCGCTATGTATGGTAACGAAGTTTCCATTGGAAGAGCTATAAAGCGTAATCCCCTATCGCGTCACGATATTTTTGTTACTTCTAAAATATGGCATACCGATGCGGGGTATGATGCTACGATGAAAGCAGTAGAACGTAGTTTACATAATTTTGATTTTGATTATATCGATATGATGCTAATTCATCAACCTATCGGTGACTATTATGGTTCTTGGCGTGCCTTAGAAAATCTATATGATCAAGGCTGTATCCGTGCCATTGGTGTGTCTAATTTTTATGAGGAGCGATTAGTAGATCTATTGGCCCATTGTCATATTCCTCCGGCAGTCAATCAAGTAGAATGTCACTTATATAATCAGCGTGATTCTTTGCTAACGCTTATGAGAAACTATAATATTATTATGCAAGCTTGGTCGCCTTTTACACGCCATAAAATAAATGTATTTAATAATGCTGCTCTACAGGTATTATCCGAAAAACACGGTAAATCACCAGCACAAATCACGTTACGTTGGCTATTACAACGAGGTATCATTGCCTTACCAAAATCATCATCACCTGCACATATCCAAGAAAATTATGCTATTTTTGATTTTTCTCTATCTAAAATGGATATGGCACTCTTATCCTACCAAAATGAAGATTATTATCTAGAAAATCATCATACTGCTAATGGAATACAGCGATTATTAGAAAAACCTCTTCCCAATAATACATAACCGCCAAATACTATTTCATTTACTAAAAGGTAATAAACCATCATCATTGTCTAGAGTAGAGTCATTGTTTCTAGGTTATTCACTTTTACCCTGCGTAGCTACTAATGAATCGTTTAGTGCTATATTACAACAAAAAAACACGCTAATGCTCAAAACTCATTAGCGTGTTTTTTAGTACATAGTTCTATTGATTTTCTTGTGATTCCACAGATAACATGCGAAATTCTCCTGTAGCAGGATCCATCATGCCCCCATAAAAGTGTATATACGCTGGAAATAAAGGATGCTTTTTCAGTCTATCCACCGTAAATAATACATTATGTTCAGATACACAGAATTTATCCATCCAATCAATTAATCCTGTTTCAATCATACGAATTGCATCACGATTGATACCAGCAGCAACCATTTTCTGAATAAAACTTTGAGAGCTAAAATCAATCATGCCACATTCTTCATGACCAATGACTAAAACATCTTCTACTTCCATGCCATATACGGCAACTAGTAAACTTTGCACCACACTATCAAATGGATTAGTTACACTATTTCCCGCAGTTTTTATAACAATAATTTCACCACGCGTATATCCTAGTGCACGTTCTAACATATCCACTAAACGCGTATCCATACAAGTGACAATCGCCAACTTTTTCTTAGGATGACTCGTTAAATGTTCTCTCATATGAGGATCATTTTTTGAATCCTCTAAAAATTTACGATTTGCTGTAACTAATTCATCTATATTCAACATGTATATCCCTCCTATCTGATATACAATTATGCAGAGCTAAGACTTAATCTTGAAAAGTAACTTTTAGTGGGTCTCTATCCACTACATTTTTATAACGAAATTTAGGATAGCCTAACAAAATAGCACCTGCTACCATCTTGTCACTCGGTATCCCGACTAATTCTAAAACTGTATCATCTTCATAGATACAGGCATGTTCAAAAAAACCAGCCCAACATGAACCAATCCCAATCGTCGGTGCAAATAATTCTGCATAGGCTAGTGCAAAATGTCCACTGTCATGCGTTCGTTCTCTATCTCGTTTATCACCTATAGCGACAACTAGTGTCGGTGCATTACGTAAAATATGATCATTTCCTTTATCCACCTCTGCTTGTACACCTCGTACATAGAGCCGCATCATAGCATTAGTTTTAGCCATCTTATGCATCCATGCCAGTACAGCAGCCGAAATTTTTTTCAACACCTCTTTATTTCGTATAACAATATATGAAATACCTTGTGTATTTGTTGCAGTAGGTGCCATACGTGCTACATTTAATAATCTAATAATCAATTCGTCCGGCACAAATTTATCCTTGTAATTGCGAATGGAACGACGACTACGTAAAAATAACTCTGCCTGTTCAGGAGAAATCATTTGTTTCTGATCAATAGTAAACTGATTGATTCTAGGTGTTTTATCATAATCTAAGGCATTTGTTGGACATATAGCTACACAATGTCCACAGGAAATACACCCACCTTTTCCCTTTATCGGACCTTGTGGAGTAAACACCAATAAGCCTGTCGGGCATTCAGCTACACACAATCCACACTTCGTACAGACTTCTGTATTCACTGTAAAAATCATTTATATAATCCTCCATAAATATGCTATTTAATTATTATACCATATTTAATCATATCTGACGATTTCTTATACTACGTCAAAATTTCACCATATCTAATCGCATTACATTGGTTTTATTAAAAAAATCTTTTTCTTATAAAATATATATGACACACAACTATATACTATTTCTAGTATACTTTTTATCATAAACGATAAAAATCACCTTGCATCAAAATTGACGGCAAGGTGATTCCTTTAGTACGCTAGTTAAAAAATATGTATAGTAGGTTAGATAATAGAAATTCACTATTCCCATATTTAAAACATCATACTTAACTCTCTAACTAACTGTTATAGCAAACAGTCATCACACTATACTAGTGTTAGAAGATTATATAGATGATATCATATACTTATTAATCTGTAAATATATATTAGCAAAAATAATTAAAATTTCATTAATCTATATTACATTTCCTAATTATAAATATATTATAATTAGGTATTATATGATTCAACATCACATCTTCCTGTAAAAAATCTATCTCAATAAAATATATTATAATACTACTACGGCTACATAGTATAATTTTTTCAAAATAAAATTAGGTACTGATGATATGATTCGCTATACTTCAAAACATATTACAATCATCTATTATTAATAACGATTACGCACTAAACCTAGACCCATTCTATCATGAAACCGCACTATAAATGAGTACTTCCACTGTTATTATCTTCTCTAGCAATGATTACATAAAAGCCCCACTATATAAAGCATATCAAAACCTAAAAAATACTCATTATTATGTTTATTCTTAACAAGCTATCAATGATACGTTATGACTATACTAAAACAATTACCATAGAATGTATAGTTTTAATACCATAGTAATACTATAATTGAAATGATGACAACATATACTAAGCATACCGTATCCCATATTGAGCAACTGTTAAAATAGAGTGATACAATAACAAATCATTTCTCTACTAACATAGCAAAAAACTCATTATTTTTTCTTAACAGAGCGCACTAATCTAAAATAAAAATCATAACCACCCGTAGAACGGGTGGTTTGCTCTGACCCTATAAGGGTCTTTC
>NZ_CAMUMS010000016.1:0-26427 GCF_947090115.1 Veillonella montpellierensis | reverse complement strand
CTTTCACCATAGGCCCCATTGATTAAAACTGCTACTTGTTATACCGCCCTCGCTGAATCTGTGGTATACTACTAGCGGAGATAGTATTCTGTGAAACTATACTCTATCTGACACATTACTTTATACCAATTTACAAACAGAGTCGCCCTTGCACAATCTACATGATGTGAACAAGATCGCTTCTCTCATAGAGTATACAAAGATGTACCTACCGCCTTAGGCCACTATACTGTCATAGTTACCTACGGCATGGCAATAGATAGGTCGATTGTAGGTGTTTCTAGGATGAACCAGAAACATCTTCTTACTAACTAGATCGCTACATGCTTGGCTGATGAATTCCTATGTTAGATTCCACACATGTACTACAGTATGTGCCTTCTATGCAAGAGAAGTCCTATGAAACTAGCGTGCTTAGTATATAATGACCGCCCAGTCTATATCATCTTCTGTATCATCGTAATATTACTGTGTCCGATGGAATATCTCCATCGGACTTTTTTTGTACATATCCCAGAAAGGAGTCTACGGTACTTTCATACCATGTAGAAATTCTCTACACGGTAATCATCATCAGTACCCATCTATTATGACCATAGAATTATTAGCTGGCAAAATTCATCGTGCCACCGTAACACAAGCCGAACTCGATTATGTAGGTAGCATTACAGTTGATGCGCACCTACTGGAATCGGCCGGTATACAGGAATATCAAAAAGTAGACATTGTCAATGTCAATAATGGCGAACGCTTTCAAACCTATACCATTGCCGGCAAGGCACATAGCGGCGTTATCTGTTTAAATGGCGCTGCCGCTCGATGTGCTTGCACTGGCGACAAAGTAATTATTATGGCTTACGCTCATGTGGATAGCACAGAATGTAAGCATCATGCACCATCTGTCGTATTTGTAGATGACAATAACCATATTACAAGACTCACTCATTATGAAACCCATGGTTTATTAGCCGATATGAAGTAATCTATTTGTCAGAACAGAGCTATCTTCTCTATCTACACCAAGAAAGGATGACATCTATGCAAATAATAACTACGATTCAAGATATGCGCCAAACCGTAAGGGAATGGAAACGCCAAGAGAGCTCCATTGGTTTCGTTCCCACTATGGGGTATTTACACGAAGGTCACGCTTCTTTGATTCAGCGCTCCGTCGCCGATAATGATCATACCGTTGTATCCGTCTTTGTCAATCCTACTCAATTTGGACCTACGGAAGACTTATCTACCTATCCTCGTGACCCCGAACGTGATCAGGCTCTTTGTGAAAGTCTGGGGGCAGATATCATATTTTTCCCAGATCCTAGCGACATGTATCATGACCCTCATGTATCCGTCATCGTCAATGGCCTTAATGAACATTTATGCGGCCTAAGTCGCCCGATTCATTTTCACGGTGTTTGTACGGTGGTGACTAAACTATTCAACATCGTAACCCCTGACCGCGCCTATTTTGGTCAAAAAGATGCACAACAATTAGCGATTATTAAAAAGATGGTGGAAGATCTTAACACCCCCGTAGAAATTATCGGTTGCCCTATCGTTCGTGAAGCAGATGGATTGGCTAAATCATCCCGTAATACCTATTTATCGCCAGAGGAACGAACAGCGGCGCTTTGTCTATCAAAAGCAATCTTTCACGGTCAACACATCATCCACCAGGGAATGAAATCCGGCGAATTACTACAAGCCATGCATGCCATCATCGACAAAGAACCGTTGGCCCGTACTGAATACATAGAAGTTGTCGATGCATGCACCATGGAAACCGTATCGGTCATCGATCGCCCTGTGCTAGTCGCTATGGCCGTATACATCGGACAAACGCGTTTGATTGATAATTTTAGCTTTCCGCTTCCATAAACGAAGACGCCTATGCCATCATAGGCATAAAGAATATACATCACGTTCCTATGACAAAAAAAGTCCCTATCATAGTCACGGCGTGTTAGTAATCAATACATTACTAATGCACTACGGCTATGATAGGGGCTTTTATATAGGCAATACACTCATTGCCTATGGTGAGGGGCTTTCACCAATTACGAACTGCCTGGTCCGTTATACTAACCTACCCTATATATTACACCAACTCTTGTGTGGTGGTCGTTACAATATATGCTTTTTTAAAAGATACCAACGGTTCTTTATTAGCACTTTCTAATGCTTGTTTATCGGTAATCACAGATGCTACCTTCGTCACATCGGCTAATGTTAACCCTGCTTTAGGATGTGCTACTGTTACCGAAGATTCTTTACCACTCGGTGTGGCAAATTTTAAATATAACACTTGACGTTCTACCATACTAACATCTCCCTTACTATCATCATCAAACCCTATCACTCATCACGAGCATAGGTCCTACACCCTATCCGCTACTCAGCAGATAATTTTTGTTGATCCAAACGAATCACTGCCTGTAACGCTTTATCTTGCAATGTGGCTAAGGCTGCGCCCACAGCTTGCACCACTTCATCACTAGCACTATCTACAACGCGTGAGAAAGTAACCTGTTTATACGTCATCTTGCCTGCTGTATTCAAACCGTTTTCTAAACGAAAGATCAATTTCGTAGACTCCATTTCTTTTTTCATACATCTCACCTCCTTTCATTCCCTATATTCTGAAAGGTGGCGCTATGTAAAAGAATCCGCTTGTGATTTCTATCAACTACCACTAGTAGCCAGTAGATATCCATCTTTTGCCACTAAAGTTTTGACTGTATCATATTCTTTAAATTGCATTATTTATTTCCATTCTTTGGTGCAGTTGCTATTCCACTCCATACATGTAACATCGGCGTAGCCGGTATTACTACCGATTACGCCGATGATTTTTTAATTAAATCCCTACGTGAATGCCCCTACAAGCGGACGTTCCCATCATGCTACTATAGGTAGCCTATATTTGTATCCGTATGCTACTCCTATATACCTAGGTGATAGCTCTATCCCTTATCTATGACTCTATCCTAACTCATGGAATTCTATCCTCTGTCTATACTTTATAGTTCGCTTATAGTATGCTATACGTAACCTATAGCAAGCTATGTATAACTTGTAGTATGTTAAGCCTATACACTCTATAGTCTTACGAATCCACATATGTTACGATACGTAGCCTAGATAGCTTATCGGTAGTTTCACGATTCTATATGTAGTCATAGTCTTATATCATAATTCTAGTCTTGTATCATAGTTTCATTGTTTACAGTTGCTTATATGATGTATATTCTAAAGCATCGTCACAGAGGAGAGGTGTCTTATGCGTATTTTTATCACTGGCGATCTACATGGTGAAAAACCTGTTATTACATCGATACCAGATCGTTGTCCCCAATTAGGGAAAGGGGATGTGTTAATTGTAGCTGGCGATTTTGGCATCCCTTGGTGGCAACCAGGGAGTGCCCGATCGCAAAATGATACTGAATTACTGCGCCTATTTTCAGACTATGAATTTACCACTTGCTTTATCGATGGTAATCACGAAAATTTTGATTTGTTACAAACATTCCCCTACGAGGAGCGATGGGGCGGTAAAGTGCAAAACATTGCACCCCATATCTATCACTTATGCCGTGGTGAATTATTTACTTTTGGAGAAAATACTATATTTACCTTTGGCGGTGCAACGAGTGTCGACAAAGCATCACGCACAGAACATGTGTCTTGGTGGCCCGAAGAAAATGCTTCTTCTGCAGAAAAAGCTCATGGCATAGACGTGTTAGAACATGCTAATTGGCACGTCGATTATGTCATTACTCATACGGCGCCAGAACAATTTTTCTCCGTCTACCAAGAGCTAGCTTTCAATAAATTATTACTTGCCTGTCCCACACAGGCATATCTAACAAAGTTACACAGTCGTCTAACCTATAAAAAATGGTATTTCGGTCATTACCATGGCGACAAGAATTCTAATTCCTTACAATGTAGATTACTATTTGATGATATTGTAGAATTAGGCGAATAGGTTACATCGGTACTAGACAGTACGATAGTAGGTGCAGATGATGTCTCTATTAACGTAGGTCACCATAGGCATCAATGGCCGCTTGTGCTAGGTTTGCCATGTATTGATGGCCCCGCTCATTCACATGCACATCGCCCACATATAGAGCTTCGCCTTTTTTTCTATGGGTATCGATAAGATGATAGAAATCAATCGTATGAATGTGGCGATCCTCACAATAGTGTCTAACTAATTCATTATAATCACGTAGCACACTGTCTTCCTCTGCTATTTCCCCATCAATAGGCGGCGCTAAGCATACCATCAATGGTATCTGTTCTTCTTGTACCACTCGAATGATACGGTCTAATAGGGTAAGGCAACTCGTCGCATCACGCCCCATGAGCACATTGTTCGTGCCACCCATGAGAATTACCATATCCGCATCAGTTATGAGCCTATGAACGCGATACAACATGCCTTCCAAGGTATCTCCATCGATACCGGCATTAACGAATTGTATCCTCCCCTCGTACGCTGCACTTAATAATTCGACCCAACCAGAGCCAAATGTAACGCCATATCCACGCGTTAAACTGTCACCGATACATACAACACGCATCCTATCACCCTTTCATACCCGCTTACGTCATATACGAATGGACCTAAGCATAGATTTCCATGCATCATCACACCATCGCCATCATGCATACCGGTTACTGAAACATACCATTAGGTCCTAGAAATTTTCTCCTTCATGATTGCCCTTACGTTCTATTATGACCTATGACTAACCCTTACGTGCTATCACGGCCACCGTTAGATTCTAAAAGTACGCCCCTTCACCTAAGTCTGTACTCTCACGTCGCAAACGGTTCTATCACGACCACCGTCAAATGGGAAAACTTGAACACGCCTAGGCATGTTCTCTCTTGTGGCGCCTCTTACTGTGCCACCATGTCACAACGTGAGTCTAGCCGAGAAACGTATGACATACATTACGTAGCAATGATTTAACGACTACTACTTTCACGAGTACACGTTTCATAGGTAATTAATTGTTTCGTCATGAACGACATGTAGAGCAATAAGGCCCCAGTAATGGCGAACATTGGCGAAAATCCTAGCAACGTAGTAATTACGCTGGCAAATAATGGCCCTATCATGCTACCAAATTGTTGTGCCATCGTCGCCATGCCAAACATACGACCGCGGAAACTCGCCTCTGTATGGAGCGTAACCGCCGTACTCAAGGATGGGTTAATGCCTACAATACAACAGCCTACTAAAATTTGTAAGGCGCCGAACCAATAAATACCTAGTGGCAACGCTTGTAATAAAAGTACGACCCCCGTACCAGCTAAGCACCAAGAGATAACTTGGAAATAGCCTTTATGTTCTCCTAAACGAACCCAGAAACTAGTAGTAACAGAGCCTGCTAAACCACCAACACTCAAAATGGTACCGGAAATCATCGCCGCATGTTCCATGGATCCTTCCATTTCGCCTACGAACAAGGCCAAAATTGGTTGCAACATCAAAATGGCACATTGCATGGCAAAATATACCCATAATAACCGCACCAGTATATGGTTACTGCGAATCTGTTTCCAGTCGTCTAACAAGGATGTGGAGCGTTTCTTAGTGGCAGGTGCTTCCTCATCAGTCTGATTCGATTGTAACGCTTTCGACGCCACATTCGGTTCCTTTACCCAAAACGCCACCGCCAAGGTGGATAGAATGACAATGACACCCGACACATAAAATACGGGACGCATTCCCACTAAACTTTCTACAAAACCACCTAGAAATGGGCCAATGACATTCCCCAGTATAAGCCCCGTCTGAAAGATGCCGAGCGCCTTTCCTACCCGTCTTTCACTAACACTCAGCGATACGAGGGTCATCGCCGCTGGCATGAATCCGTTAGCAAATCCTTGAAAAGCACGCCCCAAGAGTAGTTGCCATGGGTTGGTAACGAGGCCGATGAGTACGTAGGAAATACCGATCGCAATACCTGCACGAATGGCCATCATTTTTTTACCTCGTGCATCCGCCATTTTGCCCCAAATCGGTGCCATAATCCCAGCGATTAAAAAGGTGATGGAAAAAACAACACCTGACCACATGGCTACGCTGCCTTGTGATACGCCTAATTCTAGCAAGTACACGGGCAAAAACGGCACTAGCATGGTATAGCACACAGCCAATGCCGACATGGAAATGGTTAATATCCAAACGTTTTTCATGCCTCCTAATTCTTTATCTTCTAAATGGTCTTTGTTCATACAATCTCTCCTTCTATCCACTACACCTATCACACTTTATTTCTATCTAATCGCATCACACATATAAGAGATGTATAACCTATCCTAGGAATATGTGAATAAAAAACAGTGATATACTATCTTATAGACGTATACCACTATTACACATGAGGCCTGCAAGGGTAACAGTTAAACTGCTTTCTTCCTCTAGATTGCATAGATTGCAACAGGTCCTATTCACATATTAATTTGTAGGCACTCGCACTATACAGAAAATTTGCGATCCATCACATCTTGCAAACTAATTTCTTCCATACATTCACGAAAACGATGCTGTAAGTGTGTCCAAAGTGGCATCGTTAAACAACTATCTGCACGAGGACATATGTCTGCATCATCTTCTAAACAAGCCACTAAGGCAATGGAGTCTTCCGCTGCATTTAGTATTTCGTAAACGTTGTAATCTTTTGGTTCCCGCGTTAAGCGATAACCACCATACTTGCCGCGACCACTCTTTACAAATCCCGCAGCACTCAACCGAGCGACAATGCCTTCTAAATATTTATCTGAAATTTCTTGACGTTCTGCCATTTCACGAATGGATACATTTTTATCTGTTCCATGCTCTGCGATGTCCGCCAAGACACGCAATGCATACCGTCCCTTTGTGGAAATCTTCATAATCTAAACCTCTATTCACAATCAATAGTATACAGTATAGGGTATGAATCGGTATCACTCCCATTCATCCCTGAACGATGCGCAATACAATCATTCATTCGTTACTATTCTATTATATCATAAATTCCAACAAGTTAGATATGTATTTATAAAATAAATCCCTCCCCATCACTGTATGGGTTCTATCGAAGAATCCTTAAAAACCATAATTGACTATATACGAAATAGGGCAAGCATGCTACAATAAGATATATTTACGAACAATTTTGCTAGGAGGGTAAAAAATGTTAGAAAAACTTTTCTCCTTACGAGAAAGAAACACGACTGTTAAAACAGAAATCATTGCTGGATTCACAACATTTATCACAATGGCGTATATTCTATTCTTGGCACCTAACATCTTAGGTATTGCCGGCATGGACAAAGATGCGGTCCTAATTGCTACAGCGCTCGGCGGCGGTCTAGTAACCATCGTCATGGGACTCATCGTCAATTATCCCATTGCCTTAGCCCCTGGCGTAGGTCTATTAGCATTCTATGCATTTACCGTAGTATTAGGCATGCATATTCCATGGCAAACTGCCCTAGGTGCCGTTTTTATATCGGGCATGGTCTTTCTCGTATTAACGCTCACTTCCATTCGACAAATGATCGTAAAAGGCATTCCCGCTTCCATGAAAATAGCCATCACCGTAGGTATCGGCTTATTTATCACGATTATTGGATTAAAATTATCAGGACTGATGACCGTATCCCTATCGTTAAGTCCAGAATCAATGGCCGCACTCAGTCAATCCCATGGTTCCCTAGTGCCACCAGCCTCTGAAACCTTGCTAACGCTCGGTAACTTTCACGATCCTCATACATTGCTATCCTTATTTGGCGTTATTATTACTGGTTTATTAATGGCACGCAACGTACAAGGGTCCTTGCTTATCGGTGTCATCGTTACCACTATCGTGGCGCATATAACGGGGAATGCTGCCATTCCTGACAACTTTACTTGTCTCGCTATCCCCGACATGAGTAAAGCGGCGTTTTTTGAATTGGATATACCGAGTGCCTTTCATATGGGCTTAATCACCATCATCTTTTCCTTCACCTTTGTGGAATTATTCGATTCCATGGGAACATTAATCGGCACCGCTACCAAGGCGAAGATTGCCGATCCTAAAACGGGTTCTTTCCCAGGTCTTGGCAAAGCTATGACCGTAGACGCTATCGGTGTCAGTGTCGGTTCCTTACTCGGTGCTAGTACGATTACCGCCTTTGTGGAAAGTACGGCAGGTGTTGGTGCTGGAGGTCGCACGGGTTTAACCGCAGTGACTACTGGTATTCTATTTCTATTATGTCTCTTCTTTACCCCATTAATCACCATCGTACCAAGTTGTGCTACATCACCAATTTTAATCATCGTCGGTGCCTTAATGATTGGTGCCATTCGCGATATCGACTTTGACGATTGGACAGAAGGGTTCCCTGCATTCCTAGTCATTACCTTAATGCCATTCACCTACAGCATTGCTAACGGTATCTCTGCAGGGCTCGTTATCTATCCACTTGTTAAGCTCATCACTGGACGCGCTAAGGAAGTCAACTGGATTATGTACGTACTCGCCATCTTGGTGTTAATTCGTTATATTGCCTTTTAAAAGCTCACGCATTACACGCCTTAGATATCAAAGCACAATAGAGCCTACCGTACTCTCCTGTTATAGATGCTACCGTTCATCCCTTTATACAAGTATCATCTATGACAAGTGCACGTATCACACACCTATTCACACTTTTACATACTCGTACCATAGGCTATGATACAAGTTATGATTGAGTGATGTCCTATGGCGCGATTGAATCGTCAAATAGGCTCTGACCGCCTCGTATCCATTACAATCATAGTACATGTCTGATTGCCTATGTAGGAACTACATATCACCGCCCCGTGCTACTATATCCATTAGTAGCACGGGGCGGTGCTGTTTTCTTATAAGAAGTATCGCCGTAACAAACACAATAAACGAATGCGTAGATGCCACTTGAGTAGACTTGCTACTTACAAGTGCTATCAAAGCACATCCTATTTCGTATTTATAGAAAGACTTTCTTTTATAACTTTTCATGACCTACACACCGCTTTCATCAGCATTAGTTCTAATACGCAATAGAACGGCATATTCCTATGAATGCCTAGTGTGTACTCTTTAGTAATATCGAGTGAAACTATCAATAGGCCTTCTCCGTAATAGGTATGCGAAAATATAAATTTGTATTTCTCAAAAATACATTTGACTTTTATCGGTGGATACTTTATCATAAAACAATATAGTCATATACTTCATAGTAAAGAGAGGTCTCTAATATGTCAGAAGAAGAAACGTTACAACGGGGCTTAAAAAATCGGCACGTGCAATTACTCGCCATTGGTGGTGCCATCGGAACTGGTTTATTTTTAGGTGCTGGCCGCGCCATTCACTTAGCAGGTCCTTCCATTCTACTCGCCTATATCATAACTGGACTTATCTGTTTTTTCGTCATGCGCGCCTTGGGTGAGCTGCTACTATCCGATGTGAGTAAACATTCTTTCATCGACTTTGTAGAAATGTATTTAGGCAATCGGGCCGCCTTTATTACTGGTTGGACCTATTGGTTTTGTTGGATTTCTCTCGCCATGGCCGATTTAACCGCCACCGGTTTATACTTTCAGTTTTGGTATCCGTCCATACCGCAATGGATCCCTAGTTTGGTCGTACTCATCCTATTAGTAACCATGAACTTGCGCGCCGTTAAAAATTTTGGAGAAATGGAATTCTGGTTTGCCCTCATCAAGGTCATTGCCATTATCGCCCTCATCGTCATCGGTCTACTTATGATTGGTCAAGGTTTTTCCACCGATGTCGGCCCTTCTTCTTTCGTCAATCTATGGAGCTATGGTGGATGGTTTCCCAATGGGTATGAAGGATTTATTTTATCCTTTCAAATGGTCGTATTTGCTTTCACCGGCATCGAATTGGTCGGCTTAACCGCTGGGGAAACCAAGGATCCTATGAAAGTCATTCCACAAGCGATTAACAACATTCCCCTACGTATCATCCTATTCTATATTGGTTCCTTGGCGATCATTATGAGTATCTACCCTTGGACGGCTGTTGATCCTGCCAGAAGTCCCTTTGTAGAAGTATTTAAAGCAGTAGGCATCGTATCCGCCGCAGCTATTGTAAATTTTGTAGTTCTCACATCGGCTGCATCGGCTTGTAATAGCGGTATTTTTAGTACGGGGCGCATGATTTACGCCTTGGCAAAGAAAGGACATGCACCTAGTGGCATGCAACGATTGACGAATAGTCACGTACCTTTTCAAGCTACTATTTTTTCTGCCTCCATTCTATTGATGACCGTCATATTAAACTACGTCATGCCAGAAGCTGTATTTGTCATGATTACTAGTATTTCCACGTTCTGCTTTATGTTCATTTGGGCCATGATGGTAATTTGCCATCTCAAATACCGATGGCAACGCCCTGAATTAGCACGGACAAATCCGTTCAAAATGCCTTTCTATCCGATTATGAATTATCTGATTCTAGCATTTTTTGTGGGTATTCTCATCATTCTAGCCATCAGCGAGGAAACACGTATTGCTCTACTCTTTACGCCCGTATGGTTCATCATTCTATGGACATTCTATTCCATGATTAAACCGAATGACTAAGGGATCCTATCCCTAATAACCGTCAAAATATACCAGTAGCAGTTGATTATCATCCTATCCATATCTTCGTCTACACAAAACAGGCAAGTAGCACTCATGTGCTACTTGCCTGTTTATGTATCATATACTAATGTATTCTTCTATTCCATATATGCCCTAGTGTAGGGGCTAAACGGTTTCATATCCTATGACAGTGCTCGCTTATACTCTCATCAAAAGAGTACCCTATACGAAATTACACTGATTCTCCTACTATATAGCTAACAGTGTACATCCATACATCGCGCGATGCTACTTAGGATATCACCTTTCCATACCCATTCACTCTGACTATACAGACAACTCGCGTTCAAGTTTCTTATTTAAACGCCGCACATAGTTCATCGAATAGTGCCGCATCTGGTTTTACCACATCATGCACTAATGCTCGTTTATGCATACCCCCATTAACGGCCGCCATACTGCGTTCAAAGCATTCTTTTTGATTATCTTGGTACAATAGACCTGTTACCAATCCATCTGTGTCGCTAAGTGTTTTAAACGCTAAGGAACGATCGGTATAGTCGTAGTCGTCTGGTAAGGTAGTCAAGTTTTCTTTGAAGTAATCAAAGCTATTTTGTTTATTATAGGTTACGCAAGGGCTAAATACGTTGATGAACGAGAACCCTTCATGTTGCATCCCTTTAATAATTAAATCCACCAATTCTTTGCGGTTAATCATATACGATTGTGCTACGAAAGTAGCTCCTGCTGCAATGGCAGTTTCGCAAACGGAAAGAGGACTTTCAAAACAGCCACGTGGTGATGTTTTCGTCACAAACCCAATGTCCGATCGTGGCGATGTTTGCCCTTTCGTCAAGCCATATACGTGGTTATCCATAACGATGTAGGTAAGATTTACGTTTCGTTTGATCGCATGAATAGTATGTCCCATACCGATGGCATACGCATCACCATCGCCAGAGCAACATACTACATGTAGGTCTTGATTCGCCAATTTAACGCCTTGTGCGTATGGCAAAGCGCGGCCATGTGTCGTATGGGCACCGTAGGCATAGAAATATCCTCCAATACGGCTGGAGCAACCGATCCCGGAAATAACGGCCAATTCTTCTGGTGCAATATTTTGTTGCACCATCGCATCGGTAATCGCTGCTTGAATACCATAATGACCGCAGCCAGGACACCAGTTAGGTCGAATATCGTTTCTATAATCATTCGCTGTTGTCATATTATAATACCTCCTTAATGGCCGCTTTCACATAGGATTTTGTGAAAGGATTACCATCATATTTTAAGCAACTAGAAATTTTAGTTTTGTCATCCATGTGAATTTTAAACAAATTAGCTAGTTGGCCCGTTGCGTTTTGTTCGCAAATGATAACTTTTTTAGCGGTATTATAATACGCTTCCAATTGTTTTTTAGGGAATGGTTTAATCAAGCGTAATTGTAAATGGTTGACTGCTACACCTTCTGCATTAAGTTCAGCCGCCGCTTCTTCCAAAGCGCCACGACTAGAGGCAATGCCCACAATCAATACATCCGCCTCTTTATGAGGACAGTTCACCAAGAATGGGTCATAGTGATCTGCTACGGTTTCTAATTTTCTAAAGCGTTTGTCCGTTTGTGCCACGTGCATAGTTGGCGCTTCTGCTGGTTTACCTTCTTCGTTATGTTCTAGTCCTGTAGATAGGAATAAGCCATTTTTCATACCTGGAATAGTACGAGGGGAAATGCCACTATCGGTCAATTGAAAGCGTTTGAAATAGTGAGGACGTTCTAATGGTGGCAAATCTTCTTCTTTCATCAATTGACCACGTTCAATCGGTACGCGATGTAAATCGAAGGATGGTACAGATTGTTTGTTAAGTCCTTGTTGCAAGTCGGGCATGAAAATAACTGGACATTGGTATTGTTCTGCCAAGTTAAAAGCTTTTTGAATTTCATAGAAACATTCTTCGATGCTAGTTGGGGAAATAACGATATTTGCATAATCCCCATGTGCGTTATAGCAAGCCGCATCAATATCCGATGTTTCTACTTTGGTAGCCATCCCTGTGGATGGACCCGACCGTTGTACATCGATGACAACCATTGGCAATTCTGCCATGGATGCCATGGATAAAGATTCTGCCATCAACGATAATCCTGGGCCAGATGTACAGGTAAAGCCGCGAACCCCTGCATACACACCGCCCATGGCTGTCATACATGCTGCGATTTCATCTTCTGTTTGTACGATTGTCATCCCTAGTGCATCCATATGTTTAATCATGTATTCCATAACTTCCGATGCTGGTGTAATCGGATAGGATGCCATAAAGCGTGACCCTGCTGCAATAGCACCTAACGCACACGCTTCGTTACCGAGCAAGAACATTTGATCTTTCTTGCCTGGCGCTGGTAAGGTATCCACTTCTACATCGCCTTTTGAGGCCATCACTAACGCATGTCCATCGGCAAAGGCTTGTAAGTTTTTATCGATAATATCTTGTGATTTTTTAGCAAATTTAGCGGCGATTGCGTCTTTGAATGGCGCCGTATCAAATCCCAATAATGCTACGGACATACCTAATGCCACGATATTACGCATTAACAAGGATCCTTGTTTCAATGCAGTTTCAGAAATTGGCAACGCCAAGCAGTGCACCTTCGATCCTTCAAACTTAGAAAAATCAGGTTTAACTTTACTATCACAAATAATAAAGCCTCCATCACGGACTTCACCGCCATGCATATCGACAGTTTCTTGATCCAATGCCACCAAGAAATCGATGCTTTCACCAATCGACATAATTTGCTCTAAAGCAATACGCAACGCAAATGTGGTATGACCACCTTTAATGCGAGATGCGAACAAACGTTGACTATATAGAGAATATCCCTCTTTGGCAAGAATTGTAGCCATAATTTCGCCACAAGATTCAATACCTTCACCTTGTTGTCCACCCATTTTCCAGATAAAATCTTTACGCAAGTGTTTCACCCTCCTTAGGATATACTAAGCGTTAACAGACTATGTACTATACATATCCATGACTATAAACATTGTAACTATATACTATTTTGTTACAGCCTTTTTACTGTATAAATTGTAACATGTACACTATAATCCATCAATAACAATTCAACGAATCAAAGCGCGATTTCGCCATCTTTCTATACCCGTTCTGCATGAAAGTCCGCCCCATTTGTAGTTCCAGTCATACCTATCGCTGTGCTAGGAACCTACCGCTACTCTTCTATCGATTAGCGATCCCTATCGCCACGATGTAAATCATCTCGATAGGTTTCTAATCGTTCCTTGGTAAAAAATACTTCTTCTAAGCAAAGACCTTGGGCAGGGGCGGTCTTACCAATACGCCTTCGATCCTTTGCCAATAACAACATAGCTACATCCTCTACGGCCTTACGACCCAATCCGATATCCACCAACAAGCCCGCCATATTGCGCACCATATGATATAAAAATCCATCGCCCATCACATGGATTGTAATCCTCTCGCCTTCTTGTAAAATCACTATATCGTACAAAGTTTTTACGGGGTTCGCCGGCGTAGAATTAGTACCTTGCAACGTTGTAAAATCATGTGTTCCTAGCAAAAAAGGAATGGCGCTTCGCATCCGCTTTACATCTAACGGCTTTTTCACATGCCAATGATAGCGTTGTGTTAAGGGATTATCAATGAGGCCATTATGAATTTGATAGGAATAGGCTTTACCATAAATGCGCCACCGCGGTTTCCAGTCTAAGGGAATCTCTTTAGCCCCTCTCACCACGATATATCTAGGCATATGGGCAATCAATGCGCGGACTAGGTTATCCGTAGGAATCGTGCCCGTCGTAAAAAACGTAACCACTTGAAACTTGGCATGCACCCCCGCATCGGTGCGTGAAGCGCCATACACTTGAATCGGTTCATTACACACCTTAGTGAGGGCCTCTTCCAAACAGCCCTGCACCGTTATGCCTTTATTGGGTGACTGCTTTTGATATCCCTTTAGCTCTGTGCCATCATAGGCTACAATTAGCCGAATATTTCTCATATCTCACCTACTCATCGTCCTAGAAATCCATAGGGGTCCATCGGCCTTTCTATGAAAGCCACCATAGAACGGCCAAGATAATCGTAATCACCACAACAACGCCCACACCAATATAATCATAGGAAGTAATGGATAGCTCTTTCATCCGCGTGCGATTCACGCCACCTCGATAGCAACGTGCTTCCATGGCAGTGGCCAATTCATCGGCTCGTCGAAAGGCGCTAATAAATAGAGGGACTAACAAAGGCACCATATTTTTAGCTCGTTTTACAATGCTACCTGTAACAAAATCGGCACCACGCGCTGATTGGGCTTTCATAATGCGATCCGTTTCATCTAACAAGGTGGGAATAAAACGCAACGCAATGGTCATCATCATAGCTAGCTCATGGGCTGGTACGCCAATGCGTTTAAACGGCGTCAACAAATGCTCAATGCCGTCGGTCAAGCGAATCGGCGATGTGGTATAGGTTAATAGGGACGAAAACAAGATTAAAAATACTAATCGTGCCCCCATTTGAAAGCCCATCGACAGGCCTTCATAGGTAATGTGAATCCAGCTATATTCCCAAACCACTGTGCCTGGTGTCGTAAACACATGAATGCCCATGGTGAACACGATAATAATCCATAAGGGCTTAATAGAGGTCCATAAGAGGCGAAGTGGCAAGCGCGATATGCCCATGCACAATAGGGTGAAGGCGGCTACTAAGCCATAGGCGATGGCCGTATTGGCTAAAAAGATAGCTACAATGAATAGCGTGGTCCCTACAATTTTAGCCCGCGGATCCATTTTATGGAGAAACGATGTGCCTGGAAAGTACTGACCAATCGTTATATTTTGCAACATACCTAGACACCTCCTTCTTCACGCTCATGTGTACTATCTCCAGCGCTAGCCGACTGATGACGCGCTTTAGATGAAACCGCCTCCGAACGATTCGCCTTGCTATGACAGCGTTCCTCTATGCATGGCACCGCCAAAATAGCATCGACTGCATCGTCCACGGATAAACAATCCTCGCTGACCGCAAGTCCTCGTTCCCGTAGACTTGCAAGCATTAAGGATACGGGCGGTATATCCACACCGGCCGCTTGTAGCTCCTCACGATGATGATTAAAGATGTCTAGCGGTTTGCCATCTAATACAACCGTTCCCTTATCAAACACAAGGACGCGCGACGCCATACGTGAAACATCCTCCATGTTATGAGATACAAGAATGACCGTCACCCCTTGTTCTTGATGAAGGCGCATAATCTGACTGAAAATTTCTTCCCGACCAAAAGGATCAAGTCCCGCTGATGGTTCATCCAACACCAAATAAGACGGCCGTAAGGCCACCACGCCAGCAATGGCAACGCGTCGCATTTGACCACCCGACAAATGAAAGGGAGAACGATCTGCATAGGTATCATACTCTAACCCTACAAAGGCCATGGCTTCTCGCACCCGCTCATCAATCTCACTTTCAGAAAGTCCTAAATTGCGTGGTCCAAAAGCGATGTCTTGTGCAATCGTTTCTTCGAACAACTGATGTTCAGGGTATTGAAACACCATCCCCACTTGATGACGCATTCTCTTGGCTTCCTCTGTCTTTCCCACAAGATCTACGCCATTCACAGTCACTTGACCGCTAGTAGGGTGTAAAAGTCCATTTAAATGTTGTACAAAGGTAGATTTACCAGACCCCGTATGACCAATAATGCCGACAAACTCTCCCTCTTCGATAGTAAGCGATACATCGTGCAAAGCGGTCTTTTCAAAGGGCGTACCCTGTCCATATGTATAGGTAATCGAATCTAATACTATCGACATAATGCATCCCCCAATTCTTCATTCGTAATAATGCCAGGCGGAAGTGGTAAGCCACGTTTTACTAGCGATGCAGCCGTTTCCGCTGCAATCGGCACATCAAGGCCTAGCTCTTTCAATACATCCACTTGTGAAAAAATCTCACGCGGAGTTCCTTCTTGTAATTTTTTGCCATTTTTCATAACAATAATGCGATCCGCCGTAACCGCTTCTTCCATAAAATGTGTAATATACACAACCGTAATGCCTTCCTCTTTATTCAATCGACGTACCGTTTCCAAGACTTCCCGACGTCCTTTCGGATCTAGCATCGCCGTTGGTTCATCCAACACAATGCAATCTGGTTTCATGGCCAACACGCCAGCAATGGCAATGCGCTGTTTTTGTCCCCCCGATAAAAGGTGTGGTGCATGATGTGCAAATTCGCTCATATTGACGGCTGCCAATGACTCTGTTACACGCCTACGAATTTCTTCTGGCGCAACGCCTAGGTTTTCAGGGCCAAAGGCTACATCTTCTTCTACAATGGCGGCTACAATTTGATTATCTGGATTTTGAAAGACCATACCCACATGTTGGCGTATATCCCAAATATGCTCCGCTTCCATCGAGTTCATGCCCGCAACCATACACGCTCCTGATGACGGTTGTAGCAATACATTAAAATGTTTCGCCAGTGTACTTTTACCACTACCATTGGTGCCAATAATAGCCACAAATTCTCCTCGATGAATGGTTAGCGACACATCTTCTAGCGCCGCTACGGGATTACCATTTTCATCTTCGTACACATGACTCAAGTTCTTCACTTCAATCATCACATCTTGTTTATTCATCTACTTACCTCTTCTAAGTCAGTCAATTTCTATACCATACTGAAAGTACAACTACGCTCGCTCATCAGCGTGCATAGACACGTCTATCCGCTGACGTATGGCCATACTTTCTACTCTATTAGATAATTGCCATTACTACCTCATCATCTAAGTATAGCAAAGGACTTAAAAGTAAACAACAACAATTTCATGTATGTTGACAATAGAAAAATGTCGATATTAACCACTCTATAAAATAACAAAAACAGCTCATCAATCATTAGTATTCCCATCTCTATCATAGTCTGTCACGCATGGTTCTCTCCGTCATGCCACTAAGGATACGAAACGACCTCTGTTTCTTTATATATTGATCCTTACACACTTCTTTATATACTAATTCTTACACACATGGATCTATGAACCTGTCATATACATGGAAGGCCATTCTTATATATCACATTTTTCACCGTCTTTTTGTAATCATAGAATCCCTATGTAGTATTTCTGTATGTAATAGCTATCTATTTAGAAACTTTCCAATCACATACCATCTATATATTGTAAGGAAAACTATTACATGCAACACACTGCGCATCACGCCCCTAGGCAGTACTCTTTTCTACTAGTTCACTAACAGTTGATGTCCACTAATCAAAATAGAACCATGCTGCATAATCGCACGCTCACAATTTATTACGATTTTCTACTAGCACCTTACCATTGATGGACACACAAAAATAACGGATAGTTGATTAATAAATCAACTATCCGTTACATAAGCCCTATGGCTCATATAATACATATCCTACTTACTAGTACTGGAAGTCGTCCTTACGACTTCCATATAGCTCATTCATATTTTCCTTAGATATATTTATGAATAGGAGCAGTGCTAGTTAAGTGACGAGATGGCATACCCATTTCTTCTGGAGTAATGCCCAATGCCAAGCCAATCAACTGAGACATGTGTAAGATTGGCATATCTTTATCTTTCGCTACAGTTTGTTCTGCTTCTTTTTGGAACATATCCAATTGCATTTGGCAAAGAGGGCAAGGTGTTACCACGCAATCAGCCCCTTCTTTAGCAGCATCTGCATTGATGGAACCAGTCATTTCCATAACTGAATCATGTGCAGGATATACGGCATGGAAACCGCAGCAATCTAATTTGCGAGAGAAGTCAATTGGTGTAGCACCAATAGCGGTAATTAGATCAAATAGGCTAGTTGGTAATTGGTAATCTTCAAAGTCCATTGTTTCTTGTGGACGAAGAATATGGCACCCATAATATTCAGCTACCCGTAAACCAGTTAATGGTTTCACTACTTTTGCTTTCAAATTATTTAAACCATAGTCACGAATTAACACCCATAAGAAATGAGTAATATTCGAAGTACCTTTGTACTCTTTACCAATTTGGGCAAGCATATTATTGACTTGTGTCCGTTTTGTTACATCTTCATCTAATTCTTTTTTGGCTTCTCGAAGCATAAGAGTACATGTATTACATACAGTCAATACATCTAATCCTTGTTCTTCTGCTAAAGCAATGTTACGAGCGTTGGTAGCCAAGGTTGTTAATGGTTCGATGTCTTGCACATGGGAGGCACCGCAACAAGTCCAACCGTCAATTTCTTCGATTTGGATACCCAATTTTTTAGCAACTGCTTTGGTTGCCATATAGTCTTCTTTTGCTGCACTTTCAAGTACGCAGCCAGGGAAAAATGCGTATTTCATTATTTGCTAGCCTCCTCTGCTAATTTGATAAGCTTACGAACGCCATCAATACCATTGACTGGTTTTTGAGGAACGATTAATTCCAATGGATTGATTTTAGCATGTTTCATCAAACGTAATGCGTAGAACATTTGTTTTGAAGAATCTACAATACCATCGGATTTCAAGCTCATGGATACTTCTTTCAAGCGACCTGTTTTCTTCAAGTCGTCTTTGAAAGCTAACGCATGACGAGGACCTTTTGGAGATAAACCATCGCCGAACAAGCCAGCTTTAGTAGCTTCTTTACGCATATTGGAAATATCGTGAGCTGGTTTCAAATGTTTAGGACAACGAGAAATACAGTTCATGCAGTGTACGCATTTCCATAAGCCATGAGCTAAGGCAGGATTAATATGAGCTAACGGTGCATCATCACGGCTATCTAATACAAAGCGATTTGCCTTAGTAAATACATATGGTTCTAAGAAGTCTTCTTCGTTGGCAGTCAATTTATTACATTCCGATGCACAGCAACCGCAAAGAATACATTCTGTACCAGCTACGAATTTTTTGAAATCGGCTGGTGTTTGACGAACGCCATTTTTTGCCAATTCTTCTTTTAAGAAAATCCAAGGAGCTACTGTACGTAAACGATCTACTTTAGCTTCCCAATCAACGACCAAGTCGCGAATTACACGGAAATTACCGATAGGAGCAATATCGATCGTATCGCTATGGAATCGTTCTGTGACTTCATCGATTTTAGCTTCGCAACCCAACATAGCTTGACCGTTAACTCTTACAGAACAAGCACCACATACAGCAGAACGACACGCTGCTAAGAATGTTAACGTAGGATCTTGGGTATCTTTGATTTTTTGTAGGCCCCAAAGGATAGTGCGATCTGGCTCGTAATCAAATGTAAAGGATTGTACATAAGAACGGCCTTCATTATAACGGGTGATATTATAAGTAATTTGTCTCATCTTAGTACTTCCTTTCTTGTGGTTCATATTTAGTGAATACTACATCACGGGTTGTTAATTTGTACTCTCCGTCATCTTGTAAGTATTGTAAACTATGTTTTAAGAAGTTTACATCATCACGCTTCGTAAAGTCTTCACGTAAGTGAGCCCCACGAGATTCTTTACGATATAAAGCACCAGATACGATCGCTTTCGCTACTGTCAACATGGAGTTGATTTCACAGTAGTTAACAAACGCCATGTTGTAGGTACGTTCTGCATCACCAACGTAGCAAGTTTTATAGTCTTCAATCAATTGATTGATTTCGTTTAACGCTTCTGTCATACCTTCTTCATTACGGAAGATACCGCATTTATTCCACATCGCATTTGCTAGAGCATCACGAATTTCTACAATAGGACGACCAGTTTTGCGAGCAGTGACTTCTTTGAACTTAGCTTCCCATTCAGCTGCGTTTTCTTCTAATTGTGTTGTGCATTCCACTTGTTCATGAGTGGTAGCGTAATTAGCCGCACCAGTACCAGCTACACGACCAAATACGACACCGTCGGCTAAGGAGTTACCGCCAAGGCGATTGGCACCGTGGATAGAGATACAGGAACATTCGCCAGCAGCGAACAAGCCTGGCAATTCAGTAGCACATGTTTTGTAGTCTACTACGTCGATACCACCCATGATATAGTGGCAAGTAGGACGAATTGGAACTGGTGTTGTCAATGGATCACAATGTTCGAAGGACAATGCCAAGTCACGAATACCATGTAATTTTTCGATAATTACTTCTGGTCCTAAGTGGCGTAAGTCGGCTACTACATAAGCGTCTAGACCAGATCCACCAAGGCCACGACCTTCAGCGATTTCCACTTCGATAGCTTTTGCTACTACGTCACGAGATGCTAATTCCATTTTATTCGGTGCATATTTTTTCATGAACCGTTCGCCTTCGGAGTTCAATAAGTAACCACCTTCACCACGAACAGCTTCAGACATTAAGATACCAGTTTTACCTAAACCAGTTGGATGGAATTGTACCATTTCCATATCTTTTAAGGCAGCCCCTGCACGGAATGCAGCTGCCATACCATCACCAGTAGACAAGAATGGATTTGTTGTACGAGTCCAGAAAATACGGCCAGAACCACCAGTGGCTAATACGATTGCTTTTGTTTTGATGGTTTCTACTTTACCTTCTTTCATGTTCCAGATAACGGCACCACAGATATGGCCATCTACTTTTACAAGATCAAGTAAATACCATTCTTGTAAGAAGTGAACGCCTTCTTTTAAGCATTGTTCATATGTGGTATGCAAAATAACATGACCTGTTTTATCCGCACTATAGCAAGTACGAGGATAGGATTGACCACCAAAGTTACGTTGCGCAATTTTGTTTTCTTCTGTACGCGAGAATGGAGCGCCCATTTGGTCCATTTCTAAAATGCCTTCTGGACAACGTTGACAGAAGAATTCAATCGCATCTTGGTCCCCTAAATAGTCGGACCCTTTTACTGTATCGAATGTATGTGTTTCGATAGTATCTTCCTTAGCTACGTTGTTTAAACAACCGTTAACACCACCTTGTGCCATTGCTGTTGCTGAACGAGTTGGGAAAATTTTAGTAGCTAACGCTACAGTTAGACCTTTACGACGGCCTACTTCTAATGCGGCACGCATACCTGCGCCACCACTACCTACAATGAGAACATCAAACTGTTCCATAGTTACCTCCTCATAAGTACCTATATACCTATTATTTAGAGCAAACAACAACCCCTCTATACAAGGGTTGTAACCTCCACTTGATTACTTATAATTATAGACTCTATTAACGCCCTTTGTCTAAAGCCAATTATGCATAATTAATTTATAGCTCATTTATTGAAAATACATATCGTTTATTAATAGTTACTAATTCCCATGTATTTTAATAGGGTTAACAAACATATTTCTTATATTATGTTTGTATAATATTGTATTTTTTTGTGTATAACTACACAGATTAAAGAGATAAAAGTCACAACTAAGCACATATGTGCTACTACATATATAATATTCAATGTATTTTTTCAAGATTAGTATATAACTAAAAGTTATCATCAATTATTCTCTCTTATTTTTTATATAAAATATTTTTCATGATAATGTTTCTCAATATTTTTTTGGACGTTTTTTGGACTATTTATAAAAACCTGTTATCTATGCATAAAACTCAACTAAGGCCTACTATTATATAGAGGAATTTTAAATGTAATCAGTGTTAGTAAAAATATTTCTATATGAAAGATTTTCATAACCATCTTATCAACCTCTAACACAGTCATATGACTC
The DNA here is from genome assembly GCF_947090115.1 of Veillonella montpellierensis. Lineage (NCBI taxonomy): Bacteria > Bacillati > Bacillota > Negativicutes > Veillonellales > Veillonellaceae > Veillonella > Veillonella montpellierensis. Next base: position 4,085 of record NZ_CAMUMS010000016.1, on the reverse strand, counting down.
CTAACGATAATCATGCTAAAAAAACTATCCATTTTATATAAAATAAACTTGTAATGTTCGTGTAATCAAAAAACTACCACAGAATATACCACGTATAAGTGGCTATCAGACTCTTATCGACGCCTAGTCTATCCTATGACGTCGAGCACGCCATCTCATATAATTTGACGATGTCCATATCATGAGTTCATCTACGGCGAATAATAGTAAGTTCATTGCATTTCCCTTTTCCATCGTTTACATGCACTTACGACAAACAAAAATAAATTCACAACAGTATGCGTTAGTCCGCATTTGGATGCACTTACGACAAATAAAAGTAAATTCATAACGGTATGCGTTGGTCCGCATTTAGATTTATCTATGGTAAGGCAAGTAAATTCATAGCCTTACTCTTTATGTCTTTAATAGGTTTATAACGTGAGGGCTACACCTTTCAAGCATGTTTCCATTACGATGATTAACTTTATTGCTTTAATATGTTTATACAGTAAGGGTCTACTTTTTTCCTCTATGCTGCTCATACGTCCCTATCACCGTCTTACTATCTATTCATACGTGCCTACTTTCAGAAAATATTATGCATGGAGTCATCCATCATGTTAGTGTATAATTGTGTATGAATATATACTATATAGCTATAATGAAATACGTACAGATGTAATCGAGATAAACGATGCATTACTAGGTTAGGCTAGTGCCGTACGAATATACTGAGAGTAGACGATACTTTCATGAGATGTATAATAGTTGATATATAAGATAGATAGTCATCATACTATTGTGACTGTCATATATCATAGTAATCGATTGATGTAGTTATATAGATATGCGTATACGCAGGAGGTTGTATGAAAATTTTATTAGTAGAAGATGAAGAAATGCTCGTTAATATTACTGCTAAGTATTTGCGCGCAGAAAATATGACTGTTGATACGTGCTTAGATGGCGAGAAAGCCTTAGAGTATATCAATAATTCTAGTTATGATGTCATTATTATGGACATTATGATGCCAAAGCTTGATGGTCTAAGTGTATTACGACAAATTCGCCACGATAATAATAAAACGCCTGTATTATTATTAACCGCTAAATACACGTTGCAAGATCGTGTGACTGGATTGAATAGTGGCGCCGATGACTATCTAGTAAAACCGTTTGAGTTTGAAGAATTAATTGCTCGCATTTACGCCTTAGTGCGACGGAGCAAACAACAAGCTAAAAATGATTTAGTCGTAGGGCCCTTAACGATTAATACGCAAAGCCGTACGGTAACATATAACGGAACACCGGTAACATTAACGACTAAGGAATTTGATTTACTCTACTATTTAGCTAGCAATGAAAATATCGTATTGTCCCGTCAGCAAATTTTAGATCATGTATGGGAATATGACTATGAAAGTTATTCCAATCTAATTGATGTATATATTAAGGATTTGCGAAAAAAAGTAGATATTGATGACCAGCAGAAATTGATTCATACTGTGCGCGGAGTTGGCTATGTCTTCAAAACGCAAGAATAATGCGCCGGTACAGCCAGATTCTAAAGTTCTTGACCCATCATCCTACAGTGCATCACCAGCGGAGGCAAAGACTGATACAGAAAGCAATGCGGCGCAGCATATAAATAAAGTGTCCCCACCCACCTCTACTAGTACTAGTGAGCGTAGCACAATGAAAGATTCTCCAGGTGAAACGAGCACTCCCGTAGCGAAGTGTGACCCGAATGCGCACCATACAAAAGGCATTACCTATACAAAGTTAAGGGATTATGAAAAAATGCTCTTTAGCGGACTTTCAAAGATCTATGATCGATTTCCTCTAACGTTCAAATTAATGGCGTGGTACACTATATTCCTAAGTCTCATCGTCATATTGCTATCTGTGTTCGTCTTTCAATTTACGCAGCGATGGGAAACGTCGCAATTAAAGGACACTTTGCAAAGTACTACGGTGAATATGGCCGACGACATTCATCAATTCAAACCGTTTTCTAATGGTATATTTTTTCTCGTTTATTCCGACAAGGGGGGCATTATCAAAGGCGCCATCCCTGATGGATTTCCAGGGGAAGCGCCATTATCACCACACCATATTACGGAGATAACCATCAATCGTAGTACCTATTATTACTATGATTCTCCTTTCCAAATTGCTGGGTTTAACGGTTGGCTTCGCGGTATAGCACCGATACGGGACTTGACTAAAAAAACAGCGGCCATGATGTATGGACTCATTTTAGCAGGATTCCTCTTTCTAGCTGTCGGTTCTATTGGCGGTTACTTATTAATCAAACGAGGGTTACGACCTTTGCACTCCATCTCTCAAACGGCGCGCGATATTGGTGCGGAAAATAATTTATCCCGTCGTTTATTGGTCACTGATACGATGGCGAAAGATGAAATTTATGAGCTAAGCATTACGTTAAATTCGATGCTTGACAGTCTTGAAGATATGTCGAATCGGGAAAAGCAATTCAGTTCCGATATATCCCATGAATTGCGAACCCCCATTGCAGTGATCCAAGCGGAAAGTGAATTTGGGAAAAAATATAGCACTACCATAGAGGAGGCGAAAGAGGGATTCAATCATATTTTTGAACAAAGTCGCCTCATGACATCGCTCATTAGTCAGCTCCTTGATATTGCTCGCCTAGATCACGCTAAAACGTTACAACTAGAAGCGTTCGATGTATCGTCTATGCTAAGTGAATTGGAACAAGATTATCTTCGCATTTGTACAACGAAACATATTACTATTGATTTCGACATAGCCCCTCATCTAGTCGTAGAGGCTCAGAGTGTGGCCTTACGTCGCGCTATTGGCAACTTAATTGACAATGCTATAAAATTTACGACTGATTCCATTCAAGTGAAAGCTCGCCGCGATACGAATACAGTTGTGATTACCGTATCCGATAATGGGATTGGTATTGAAAAAGAAAATCTCCATAAAATCTGGGAACGTTTATATCAGACCGAAACGTCGCGCAGTAAAAAAGACAATCAAGGTGTGGGGTTGGGATTATATTTTGTGAACAAGGTGGTGCATCTTCATAATGGCACTGCATCAGTACAAAGCACGATTGGTAAAGGCGCTACTTTTGAAATTCGATTGCCTTCATGCGAATAACGTATATCTATCATGTATCGATTGCCACTCGATTTTTTAAAATTTTATTACTTAATTCATTTTTATTTCACATTTTCTCATTATAATGAGCCTATCAAATGAAAAAGAAGATTAGACCCCCTATCTAATTTTCTATTGTTTGTTTTTAATCTCCCCCAAACGGTCTGTAATTTTCCCTATATTACAGACACTTGATTAAAAACTTTCATTTGATATAATACTAACACTCCCCTTACATGAAAAAGGCGAATCCAAATGGATTCGCCTTTTTACGTATCAGTATGTTCTGTCTTGCTATACATATATCTCTAATGTATCTCTAATTCAATCATTGATGCATCAATTGGTTGTATGCATCAATGGTATGTTATTTTACTGTATCCCATCTTACATGTATCGATACTATATAACTGACATCTCAAATCCATGTCATCTACATACTACCCGTAAGTACTCTACGTACCTAGTCTAGCCCCTTACTTTTCTTATTGTACGACAAGGCGAGAAATCGACTCTACATACCTAGCGTACTGCCTGAGTCGTGCTGATTATATAATAAGAAACGCTATGATCGCCTGCCCACAGGTAATCATAGCGTTTTTCTTATCGTACACTACATGGAGGTGTAGTGTAACTGTGTAGTTTTTTTAGGTACATTTTGAAACAAACTGTGAGGTCAGTTTGTACTATAAATGTGTGAGGTCACATTCATACATAATCTAATACAAGGTGAGGAGTCCTCGTATTATGAATATATTCGTAGTATTGTTAAATCGACATTCATCAATTTGACTACGGGAGTTATTATACACTATAGATTTATAAATTTCAATATTCTTTTTTACTATTCTCATTAAATTTACGTATACTATATACCTAAAACTCATACTTACGTCTTACGTCTTACGTCTTACGTCTTACGTCTTACGTCTTACGTCTTACGTCTTACG
>NZ_CAMUMS010000015.1:0-31442 GCF_947090115.1 Veillonella montpellierensis | reverse complement strand
ACACAAGGTTCACTATGGATTTTTTATGTGTTCAATTTCATTTTATAATTAAGTAAAAGATTTTTATGTATAAATGAAAGAGAAAGTTCAAATATTAGTTATTGATAAAAGATTGTACAATGCTAATGGATATATAATACATGATTAAAATTTAATGACTAAGAATATTGTTCTATAAGTCATTATAAATTTAATTGTGCGATTATATAAATTAGAGTTGCGATATAATGAAATTACATATAATTTTAATAGTCTAAATTTGTACAGTCATGCAATATATTTACAATGGTAGAGGTTACATTATTTGGCTCAATAAAAAGGATATTATATATGGATTTTATAACATATTTACAAAATTATAATGATTTAGCAGTTGCTCTATCTGGTGGGGTTGACTCATCATATCTTTTATATGCTGTGAAGAAAGCTGGTGTACGATGTAAAGCGTATACAGTTAAATCTCAATTTATTCCTCGCTTTGAACTAGATGATGCCATACATATAGCAAAATTTCTTAATGTGCCACATGAAATACTCGATATTAATGTTCTTGATTGTGATGATATAGTTAATAACTCTAGTGATAGATGTTATTATTGTAAGCACCATGTATTTTCATTACTTTGTAAAGAAGCCAAAAGAGATGGTTTCACGATCATAGCTGACGGGACAAATGCAAGTGATAATATTGATGATAGACCTGGAATAAAGGCTATTAGGGAATTATCTGTTGTTTCTCCATTACGTGACTATGGTTTAAAAAAATCGGATATTAGAACTTTATCTCAGAAGGCAAATCTTTTTACATGGAATAAACCATCATATGCCTGCTTGGCTACAAGATTTCAAGAGGGAGAAACAATTACTAGAAATAGGCTTGTAGACCTAGAGTTAGCTGAATCGTATCTCTTTTCTTTAGGCTTTGTTGATTTTCGAGTTAGGCTACAAGGAAATGTGGCTAAGATTCAAGTTCCGGAACATCAAATGACCATGATTATTGCCTACAGGGAATCTATTATAAACTATTTTAAAAAAATATTTGATGATATAGTTTTAGATTTAGAATCTCGATAACTATCAGTATGAATTAAGTAAAAATATGGTATATACAGATGATTTCTATAACAAAATATATAGAGATGTCTGATTTCTATGAAAGATAAGGAGTTATTCGTATTATTGCATGGTTATATCTTTATACATGATGCATTAGAAAAGAAAATTTGTAATATAGTTATAGTGTGGAGAGATGATAGCTAATTTTCTAATTGATTTGTGTAATCGCTATATTATATATTATTATATAAGTAATAGAAAATTGTAATAGATGAATATGTTGTATTAAGGAGTGATTCTATGAAAACTTTTGACATGCCTTATGGAAATGGATTTATGAAGATTGATGTTCCTGAGGATAATATTGTAGGCGTTTTAGAATCTAAAGCACATTCGTATCATCCGTCGTTAGAAGAAGAACAATTAGTAGAGCGAGCATTGGATAATCCGATTGGCACATCTCGATTAGAAGAATTGGTAGCAGGAAAGTCTAATATGGTTATTATTACTAGTGATCATACACGTCCAGTACCAAGTAAAATTACAATGCCTATATTATTGAGAAGAATTCGTGAAGTAAATCCGAGTATTGATATTACAATACTGTTGGCTACTGGCTTTCATAGACCTACTACGCATGATGAAATGGTTGATAAATTTGGAAGCGAGATTGTTGCTAATGAAAAAATTATAAATCATATATCTAGTGATGCAAATCAAATGATAAAAATCGGAGTCTTACCTTCTGGTGGGGATTGTATTATTAATAAATTGGCTGTAGAAACAGAATTATTGATTTCGGAAGGATTTATTGAGCCACATTTCTTTGCAGGTTTTTCTGGAGGTAGAAAAAGTATACTACCAGGAATCGCCTCAGAAGTTACAGTTATGGCGAATCATTGTTCAGAGTTTATTAATAGTAACAATGCACGCACAGGAATTATTAAAAATAATCCGATTCATAATGATATGATTTATGCTGCACGTACAGCTAAATTAGCATTTATTTTAAATGTTGTAATTGATGGAGACAAAAAAATTATTAATGCTTTTGCCGGAGATATGGAAAAAGCCCATGAAAAAGGATGCGAATTTGTATCGCAATTGGCGAGTGTAAAATCTACTCCAGCTGATATTGTTATTACTAGTAATGGTGGATACCCCTTAGATCAAAATATATATCAAGCTGTAAAGGGGATGACTGCAGCAGAAGCAACTTGTAAAAAAGATGGCGTCATTATCATGCTTGCTGCATGTAATGATGGGCATGGAGGTGAATCCTTATACGAAAATTTAAAAAATGCAAAAACTCCTAAAGAATTGTTAGATCGTATTGCTAAAACACCAAGAAATGAAACGATTCCAGATCAATGGGAAATGCAAATTTTAGCACGTATCTTAAATCAATTTACTGTTATTGTAGTAACTGCTGATTGTGATCCTCAAATGTTGATAGATATGCATTTACAACAAGCTGATACGTTTGATGAAGCACTAAAAAGAGCATTTCAATTAAAAGGGGAATATGCTAGTATTGCGGTTGTCCCAGATGGTGTTTCTGTAGTTGTTAAGGCATAGGGTTCTAGTCTTTTAAATAATTATATAGTGTATGCAGTGCATTGATACCAAGATAGTGTAGATAAATTCTAGATTATCTTGGTATTTTTGTTGTATAGATAATTTTGTTTTTTAGTATAAATATCCTATAAAAAGAGGGTATAGATATAATTAGAATTTTACTGAGTATTATAGATAGTAAGGAGATAAAATACTCTACTTGTGTGGATATATTAAATTTAAGATGTATTTCTGCGTATAGAGAAATTGATAAATCTAGTAGCTGAGCACACTATTAGCTTACTATAGGTTAGTAAAATAAATCATAGCAAGAATTATTTATACAGTATTTAGTTTTATTGATAAAATTAATTATTTGTTCTTATATAGGCTGAGTAGGAGAAGTGATGCTCTAAGACTGTATGAAAATGATGATATAAGAATGTACAATTAGTGATATGATAGGTGAAGTGATAAGAAGTACCTGGTTACTCATTACGAATGAAAAGAAAGTTTGTCATTGTAGGCTACTATACTGAATAGTAGTAGGGTTTCGCCATCTATTTATATCGCCACAAGTGGATCGCAGTATGAGTGAATTAGAAACAGTAATATAGTGTATGTTATCTGTACATGATTTATAAAGTTAATATATAAAGTACTTATAAGTATAAAAAAATTTCATTTGTAATGAGAGTCGTGGTTATAATATACTAAATTATAAATATATATTATGTATTTTAAATGAGCGAGAGAATACGATTAAACCATATATTAGCTGAATAGTTAATAAAAATTATAATATATATGAAAAATTTTTATGATATCAAGTAAACATATGAACATACATGAAAATGAATATCATTATTGACAATCAAGAAAATAAAGTATAATCTATCTATATAGTATAGATTATGAACAAGGAGCAGAATCATGCATTTGTCATATAAAAGAATAAGTAAAAATTTTTTAGTGTATCTTCTATCACTTTTTGTGTTATCGGTCGTTGTATTTTGGGCTGTATCGTACTCACCAGGGGATCCATTGCAAGCCTATTATGGTGAACGATTTGATCATATGACAGAAGCTCAAATGATTGCAGCAAGACATCAATTGGGATTAGACGGCTCATTAGTAACACAGTATGTAGAATGGATGAATCGATTATTCCATGGGGATATGGGATTTTCTTTAAAATATAGAACGCCTGTCAGTGCTGTGTTAGGTGGCTTTTTTATTAATACGGTTATATTAGGTGTCATTTCGTATGTGCTCACATTTACTTTGGCCATTCTGTTGGCGGTTATCTGTGTGTACTATGAAGATCGCTGGATTGATAAATTGATTTCTCAAGTAGGTACGTTGGTATTTTATTTGCCTACATTCTGGGTCGCTTTATTACTCATCCTTGTGTTTAATGTTAACTTAGGATGGTTGCCTGGTAGTGGTGCTTATGAGCCTGGTAATGCGAATGATTGGGTTGATCGACTACGACATATAGTGTTGCCGGTTATTGTTATGTTAATCGCTCATGTGTGGTACTATGCGTATATGATACGCAATAAACTATTAGACGAAACCAGAAAAGATTATGTATTGTTAGCTAAAATGAAAGGCCTTAGCTCGTTTGCTATTTTAGTAAAGCACTGTCTTAGAAATATAGCACCTACCATTTTTAGCGTTATGGCAATCGGTACGAACCATATCATTGGTGGGTCCTATGTAGTAGAAGCCGTTTTTGCATATCCTGGCTTAGGCAACTTAGCCGTGGAAAGTGCTAAGCTGCATGATTACAACTTATTAATGATTATTGTATTAATTACTGGTGCTGTGGTTATTGGCTCTAGCTATATAGCACAAGGCATTAGTGAACAAGTAGATTATCGGATGAAGGATCGAGAGGAGGTTGGACAATGAGTACACCTCAGGATGATTTATTCACCATTGTAGGTAGTGGACATCGCCCAAAACCGACTGTAACATTGGTTCCCACCTGGCGCAGAGCTTTCAATAAAATTCCAAAAATTTCCAGTTTTTTGTTACTGTTGATTATTTTAGGTTGTATTTTTGCTCCTTTACTGGCAAATCATAATCCTACAGAATTTTATTCATCGAATTTAAATCAACCGCCTGATGGAGAATTTTATTTTGGTACAGATAGCATGGGGCGTGATATTTACTCTGTATTATGGTATGGTGGCAGAATATCCATTATCATCGGTTTGTTAGCTGCTGCTGTATCAACTATTATCGGCATTGTATATGGTTGTATCAGTGGTTTAGCACCTGCTAAATTTGATGCATTCTTTATGCGATTAGCAGAAATCTTGTGCAGTATTCCATGCTTATTGTTACAACTATTATTGTTGGGAATGGTAAATGGTACAGGCATTATCTCTTTATCAATTATTATTGGCGTTACTAATTGGATGAATTTATCTAGGTTTGTTAGAACTGAAGTACGACAAATTCGCAATAGTGATTATGTACTATCTGCGACTATGATGGGGGCTAGATTTTTCCATGTCTTATGGTATCATTTGTTACCCAACTTTTTATCCCCTATTTTATTTGTGATTGTTTCTTCCATAGGTGTTTCTATGACGATGGAAGCTACATTGAGTTTCTTAGGATTAGGATTACCTACAGAAATAGTATCGTTAGGTACTATGTTATCGCTAGCATCGAGAGCATTGTTGACAAATTCTTGGTGGGTTATTTTAGTACCTGGTGTATTTCTAGTGGTTACACTAGTTTGTATTACCAACATTGGGCATCGTTTGCGCCGCGAAATTAATCGTGGAAGCAGTTATTTATAGATTTTTTGATGCATGTATTTATAGTAAGTATAGGAGGTTGTCATGAAGAGATTAAAATACTTTTTAGTCTATGCTATGGCGGTTGTGATGGCGCTAGCCTGTTTGGTAGCTGTCACTGGTTGTGGAACAGAAAAAAGTGGTAGTGCAGAAAAGACACTAACATTTGCTAGTTCCGATTACAAAACATTGAATGCGCTTTTAAATACGCATGATGAATTACCATCATTAATTTTCTCAGGACTTATGAAACATGATGGAAAAGGTAATGCAGTATGTGATTTAGCATCGAAATATGAATTTGATGAAGCTACATTAACATACACATTCCATTTACGTGATAATGTAACTTGGCATGATGGAAAACCATTCACTGCGAAAGATGTAAAATTCACATTGGATCAATTACGCAATAATAAAGATCTAGAATCTGAAACAACAGATAGTTATAAAGATATTAAAGATGTAGTTGTAGTAGATGATCATACAGTTAAAATTGTATTGAGCAAACCAAATGCAGCTATGTTAGACAACTTGGCAATTGGTATCTTACCAGAACATCTATTAGCGGGTAAAGATATTATGAATGATGGATTCAACCAAAATCCTGTAGGTACTGGCCGTTATAAATTTGTAAGCTGGGATAAAGGTCAATCCATTGTATTAACAAGAAACGATGCTTACTATGGTAAAAAACCTAATATCGAAAAAATTGTTTGCAAAATTATTCCAAATGAAAACGCTAAAGCAGCTCAGTTAAAATCTGGCGGCATTGATTTCGCTTTATTAAATGCTAAAGATGCAAAAGCATTCCGCGATAATAAAGACTTTACCGTATTTGATTTCAAAACAGCCGACTTCCGTGCTATCGGTGTTAGCTATAAAAACCCATTCTGGCAAAATCCAGATCATAAAGCATTATTACCAGTGTTAGGGTACGCAATTGATAAACAAGCGATTGTAGACAGCGTACTTGAAGGTGAAGGTACACCTGCTTATAGTCCATTACAAATGAATAAAGAATATAACTTAGAATCTGTAGATAAACGCGAATATAATCCTGAATTATTCAAACAAAAAATGGCAGAATTAGGATGGACTCTTGGTTCTGATGGCATCTATGAAAAGAATGGCGAAAAATTATCCTTCTCTGTAGAAGCTCGTGATTTCGAAGTTGAACGTGTTGATATGGCTAAATTAGTATCTGCTCAATTCAAAAAATTGGGTGTAGATATGAAAGTTGATATTGTACCTAAATTTAAATGGAAAGAATTGCAATCCTTAGTAATTGGTCAAGCAGCTCCATTTGATCCAGACCAAGGTACATACGACTTCTTCGTAACAAAAGCAAGTGCTAACTACACTGCTTATAGCAACCCTGCTGTTGATGCAGCATTAGCTAAAGCTCGTGGCACATATGATGTTAATGTACGTAAAGAAGCTTACAATGAATTCCAAAAAGCTTGGAACGAAGATCCAGCTTTCATCATGTTAGCATACTTACATGGTAACTATGTAGGAACCAATAAGATTACTGGTCCAACAACAGATACAATACTTGGTCACCATGCAGCAGGTGTGTTCTGGAATATTGAAGACTGGGATATTAAATAATAGTATATAAATATGTGTGATTTATAACATGTAGCGAGTGGCGGATATCAGCAATAGAGCTAGTCTTAAAATAGCTCATGTTGGTATCCGCACTCTATTATGGATATATGTGATAAGTGGCATAGATAGAGTGGAGTTAATCAATGGAAACGGTGTTAGATATACAATCATTATCGCTGACATTTCATACTGAACAAGGCGAAGTGCATGCTGTAAGAGATGTATCATTATCCTTACAGGCAGGTGAAATTATGGCGCTAGTTGGCGAATCGGGCTGTGGTAAATCCACATTGTGTCGATCGGTAGTTAAGTTATTGCCAGAATATGCGTCGATTACTAAAGGGGCTATTTATGTAAAAGGAAAGGATGTGGTACCATTTACTGATGCGCAAATGCGTGATATTAGAATGGTTGATGTGGGCATGGTATTCCAAAATCCTTTGAGTACATTAAATCCCGTTTTATCTGTAGGAAAGCAGATGAGAGAAGCGTTAGAACGCATGTATCCTACTGAGTCGGAAGAAGAACTTAATAAGAGAGCAGCAGATTTATTGGAATTAGTAGGTATTAGTAATGGGCAGGAACGATTGCCTATGATGCCAAGTACTTTTTCTGGAGGACAACAACAGCGAATTACCTTAGCGATTGCATTAGCAACGAAACCATCTATTCTATTGGCTGATGAACCGACTACGGCACTTGATGTAACTGTACAATTACATTTATTAGATTTGTTAAAAAAATTAGCGAAAACAGAAAAGTTGGCCATTCTTTTAGTAACGCATGACCTAGGTGTGGCTGCACGTATTGCTGATCGCATTGGCATTATGTATGCAGGGCGCATTATAGAAACTGGTACAGTAGAAGATATTTTCTATCGCCCAGAGCATCCATATACATGGGGATTATTAGGGGCCTTACCATCGGTGGATCATAAACAAAATCGACTTGTGTCTATACCAGGCATGCCACCAGACTTATCATTGCCTATAGTAGGGGATGCGTTTGCTGATAGAAATGAGTATGCCTTGGGGATTGATTATAAAGAAGAACCGCCTATGTTCTCAGTTTCTGATACACATAAAGCGGCAACTTGGTTGTTAGATGAACGAGCACCAAAGATAGAAAAACCTTCTTATATACCTACACTAGGAGAAACTGCAAAAACATCTGATGACCATACCGACACTGGTGTATCTGATGAGAAGAAAGCGGAAGTTACATGGGACTGCAGTTGCGATGATCCGACGAAAGGACCTTTGTTAGAAGTAGAACATATAACAAAGACATATCATTTGCTATCAGGTCGACAGGTCCAAGCTGTAGATGACGTTTCATTTTTCGTTGAAAAAGATGAAATAGTAGGTATTATTGGCGAATCGGGTTGTGGTAAATCTACGCTAGCTCGTATGATTGCTGGTGTATTGCCATGGACGAGTGGCGATGTGTATTTTAATCACCATTCAGTATCGCCGAATGAACGAAGCCAAGAGTTGCGTCAAGATATCCATTTGATTTTCCAAGATTCCGATGAGGCATTAAATCCGCGGATGACCGTTGAAGAATGTTTGCGGGAAGGACTTTCATTAAGCAATCGCGATACCAATGAACACGATAGATTGTTAGATGAATTGTTAGCTGATGTAGGTTTAGAAGCGCGTCATAAAGATATGTATCCTGGCGAATTGTCAGGAGGTCAACGACAACGTGTGGCGATTGCACGGGCTTTAGCATGTGAGCCTAAATTGTTAATTGCCGATGAGCCAATTGCATCCTTAGATGTTTCTATTCAAGCACAAATTATTAATTTGTTGTTAGATTTACAGAAAAAACGCCATTTTTCTATGTTGTTCATCGCGCATGATTTATCTATCGTTCGCTATATTAGTGATCGCGTGATTGTTATGTATAATGGTCACATTGTGGAAAGTGGAACGGCAGATGAAGTATTTGACCATCCTGAACATGAATATACGAAAACTCTATTATCTTCTATTTTGACACCCTATTCAAATGATATACAGGCGGCTGTGTAATTGTATCGCTATACAAGCATAAGAAAAGGCTGTAATACAATGTATGTGTACATTGTGTTACAGCCTTTTTAGTTATACGCGTTACTATGATGCTAGGAGTAATAGTATTGACCCTATCGTTACTATGACATAGCTATTTTATATGAAAACGACCAAGGCTTGTCATCTTGTGAAGAGGGAAAGCCTTGGTCGTTTATTTATGTTTTACTGATGAATTTGTAGCGTTCAAAGTCGTATAGGGAAAGGGAGTCCTTAGCCGCTTTTCATTGATACCATGGACTAAGAAGATAGATATTGTGGCATCGTAGTAGCACTTTTATTGGCAGTATGGATAGAATTTAAAATGTTTAACAGTAGTGATGGCTATTCATCAACGTAGATGTATGTAGAGCATGATAGTACATTCATATACGTTGCTCAGCTTAAACGGATAGGCTCTAGTAAAAGTTACAGTATTACTAGTATGACGAGTTTGTTTTAGACTATGGATGAGAATAGTAGGCCTAAGGTATGTGATGATAGCAGTGCTTTGATTAGAGTGTTGTGATGCATTGTGATTTGTATAAAGATCTGTCCTTCTTGGAACACGTGGACGATTGCTGCGTGATGCAGCGCGATTGGTATCAAAAATGTGACTATAGTATATGCATTTCTTGGGCTTTGTCAAAATCATCAGTAATGGCTGTAGATGGTGGTGTGTCTAAGAGACTGACGATATAAATTGCGATGGATGAGAAAATAAAACCAGGAACGATTTCATAGAGTCCAAATAATTCGAACTGTTTCCAAATCAATACGGTTACGCCACCTACGATGATGCCAGCAATACAACCTAGACGAGTCATGCGACGCCAAAATAATGAAATTAGAATACTAGGGCCAAAGGCGGCACCAAAACCTGCCCACGCATAGGCAACCATGGTTAAAATATAGCTATTAGGATTTAAGGCAAGGTATAAGGCGACAAGAGCGATGAGCAATACGCTAATACGACTCACTAGTAGTAATTCTCTTTCAGAGGCAGATTTGTGAATTAAATTGCGATATAAATCATGAGAAATAGCAGACGATGTAACCAAGAGTTGTGCCGAGGATGTACTCATGATAGCGGCTAAGACGGCGGATAAAATTAATCCACCTACGAAAGGAGAAAATAAATTTCTCGTCATTACGAGGAATACCGTTTCCGATTGGGCTCCACTAAGGGCGTGTGGTAAATAGACATGACCGACTAAACCGACTAGCACGGCTGCAGTGAGTGAAATAATTACCCAAGTCATAGCAATGTGGGTTGCTTTTTTTAATTCTTTAGCATCGGAAATGGCCATAAATCGTACTAGAATATGAGGTTGTCCAAAATAACCTAATCCCCAGGCCAAAGATGAAAGAATGGCGATACAGAGGGAAAGCGTATCAGTGTGAGGACCTAGTATACTAAGACCTTCGGGAAATTCGGTGGCAATGAGGTGGGCTGTGTCAACGGGACCACCCATAGCGATAGTTGCAGTGATAGGCACTAATAGAATGGCAAAGAACATCATCATACCTTGGATAAAGTCGGTACATGATACGGCTAGAAATCCACCTAAGAATGTATAGAATACAACGACACCTGCAGTGATAAGTAGTGACGAGGTATAATCCAAGCCAAAAATAGTGGTAAATAATTTGCCCCCCGCTACAAATCCAGAGGAAGTATAGATTAAGAAAAATATTAAAATGAATAAAGCTGACACGATGGGAAGTATATTCGACGTATCATGAAATCGATTTTTAAAATAATCAGGCATGGTGAGACTGTTGTTAGCGGCTTCTGTATGATTGCGCAATCGCTTTGATACAAAGGCCCAGTTAAGCCATGTGCCTCCGGCTAGACCTAAGGCAATCCAGATACCGGATAATCCTGTAGCATAGGCAAAGCCTGGTAAGCCCATGAGCATCCATCCACTCATGTCGGACGCTTCTGCACTCATAGAAGTGATCCAGGGACCTAGTTGGCGACCACCAAGAATATAATCGCCCAACCCTTGGGAGCGCCGATAATAGAACACGCCAATCCCCATCATTAGGCCTAAATAGATGGCAAAGGCTATAATCACTAATATATTGTTATCCATAAAATATAGAACCCTCCTTATACAACGTATTCTTATATTTTACCATAAATGGAATCAATACTAATACTGAATTATGAAAAATAATATTCCCTGCCGCAATTATTTTGTTTTATGATACAATATAGTTATTGTAGGACATAGGTGCATTCCTACGTTTGATACGGTTTGCCATCATCCTTGTGGATGGATAGATTAGATAGAAAGGTTGGTCATGCATGCGACAAGAGGCGATACAAATATTGAAAACCTACTTTGGCTACCCTTCCTTTCGAGCGGCACAAGAAGCACCAGTTACGTCATTGTTAGAAGGCCAAGATTGCCTGGCCATTATGCCCACCGGTGCAGGTAAGTCTATTTGCTTTCAAGTACCAGCAATGGTTAAAGAAGGATTAACACTCGTCTTTTCGCCACTTATATCACTGATGCAAGATCAGGTAGATGGCTTGCGGGAACAGCAAGTGCCAGCAGCATTTATTAATAGCACTTTAACACGAGAGGCGTTTAATCGCTGTATGTATGATATACGCAGAGGTCATACTAAGCTTGTGTACTTGGCGCCAGAGCGTTTAGGATCGGATACCTTCTGTCAGATTTTGCGTACCTTACCGATTTCTCAAGTAATTGTGGATGAAGCACACTGTGTATCGCAGTGGGGACATGACTTTCGTCCCGCGTATCGAGCGATTGGTGCTTTTTTAAAGACCTTACCACAAAGGCCTGTGGTGGGGGCTTTCACAGCGACGGCCACAAAAGAAGTAGAAATGGATATTAAGACCTCTTTGGGGCTAGAAACAGCGAATGTGTATGTCACTGGTTTTGATCGACCTAATTTATCTTTTCACGTGGTGCATACAAATCAGCGGATGAACTATATTCTTGACTATGTGACATGCCATGACCAAGAATCAGGTATCATTTATTGTTCTACCCGTAAGGATGTGGAACAGGTGTATGAAAGTTTGGTAAAGCAAGGCATATCTGCAGGGTATTATCATGGTGGCCTATCAGATGAAGTGCGCAAGGAACAACAGGATAAGTATGCGTATGAAAAAATTCAAGTCATGGTGGCGACGAATGCATTTGGCATGGGCATTGATAAAAGTAACGTGCGATATGTGTTACATTACCAAATGCCACGCAACATGGAAAGTTATTATCAAGAGGCTGGTCGTGCAGGACGAGATGGAGCACCAGCAGAATGCGTGTTGCTATATAGTGGCCGCGATGTAATGATTCATCGGTATTTGATTGATCAGTCAATTCAAGATACACAGAGACAGCATATTGAGTTGAAGCGCTTGCAAGCTATGATTGATTATTGTTTTTCTAGTACTTGTTTGCGGAAATACATGTTGCAATACTTTGGGGAACAAGTGGTTTGGAATCGCTGTGATAATTGCAGTAGTTGTAGGTCTAAGCATAGTACGAAAAATTTAACCACTGAGGCGAAAGCAATCTTTCATGCCATCGTGGCTACGGAAGAACGCTTTGGGGCGACGATGATTGCGAATATTGTGTGTGGTGTTAGAAACGATCGCATTAGGCGTGCAGGATTTGATCGATTGCCCGCTTTTGGCACGTTACGAACCATGGATAGCAAAGATGTTTTGGCGCTGATTAGACAGTTTATAGCATCGGGGTATATTCGTAGTTCTGTAGGGAAATATCCTATTTTAAGTGTAACGGCGGCGGCAGAAGACGTGCTATGTGGTCATAGAGAAGTTGAAGAAGTACAACAACAAGTTACGGCACCGTTGCAGGATAAAAGAGGTAGAATGAGCAGCATTTACTACGGACAGAAAAAGCGATCCAGTGCGGGACTATTTGAACACCTTCGTAGATTTCGGCAACAGTTGGCACAACAGGCAGGTATACCACCGTATTTAATTTTTCCCGATACGGTACTCATTGATGTAACTGCTAAAAAGCCGACTACCTTAGCAGAATTCTTTGCCATTAAAGGTGTAGGAGAGGCTAAATTAAAAAAATATGGTACCCTATTTTTGCAAGCGATTAGTGAATATACGAATAAACAATCGTAGAGTCAGTGCGTGAGAGTAGTAAGTTGGATTTTTTCTCGAGGTATAGGCTAATCATAGCAAACTATATGAACATAGAGATGACAAATAGTAGTGATTGAGTGAGATCAGTTCATTGTCCAAGGAAAACTTGCTCTATACGATTGTAATGGAATAGAAAAGGAGATATCCTTTTGTTATAATAGATATCTAACAAATCAAATAAGACTTTTTATGAGGTATCCATATAATAGTTTTTTCGCTTGTATACTGACTAGAGCGTTACGTAGTGCAAGGTTTGTAGTTACTAGAAAGGAGCATAGGTGATCCATGTAGGATTACCTAACACATGACCATGAGTATAGCAGATCAACAATATTTAGATATAATAGACCGTATTTTGACCAATGGGGTGCATGGTGATAATCGTACGGGAATTGGGGCGTATAAATTACCCCATCAAATTATGCAATTCGATTTGAGTCAGGAATTTCCTATTTTAACGACTAAATTTGTTGCTTTTAAAACAGCGGTGAAAGAATTGTTATGGATTTGGCAAAAACAGAGTAATGACGTACGCCTCTTGCAAAATATGGGCGTTAAAGTTTGGAATGAATGGATGCGAGAAGACGGAACGATTGGTAAGGCCTATGGTTACCAAATTGCTAAATACAAACAACTAGACCATCTATTAGACATGATACAACATGATCCTACCAGTCGACGTATGATTGTCACATTGTGGAATATTGATGATTTATCTGATATGGCATTGCAACCGTGTGCGTATGAAACATTGTGGGATGTGGGAGCAGGAAAATTAAATTGCATGCTCATACAACGTAGTGGTGATATGGGACTGGGGGTTCCGTTTAATACAGCACAATATGCGGCATTGGTACACATGATTGCTCAAGTTACAGGGTTACAGCCAGGCTTATTTACGCATGTTATTAATAATGCTCATATTTATGATAATCATGTGGACGTATTAGAAGAACAATTAAAGCGGCGTGATAAAGCATTGCCAGCACCTTCTATTTGGGTAAATCCAGACATTCATAATTTTTATGATTTTACGGCTGACGATATTCGTTTAGAAGGGTATGAACATTTAGGTAAGCTATCGATGGAGGTTGCTGTATAGATGATTAATATAATTGTAGCCATGGCTAAGCATCATGTCATTGGCAAGGATAATGCACTGATTTGGCATTTGCCCAATGATTTACAGTTTTTTAAAAAAATGACTACCAATCATGTTATTATTATGGGCCGTAATACATTTGAAAGCTTGCCTTTTCTATTACCGCATCGTGAACATTGGGTGCTTACGAAACAAAATGGGCTCATCGTTGATCATGAGAAGGTCCGTATCTTTCACTCTGTAGAAGACGTGATAGAAGCGGCACGTAAACTAGACACAGATGTGTACATTATTGGGGGCGCTATGATTTATCAGGCGTGTATGCCCTATGCGGATCGACTCTATATAACAGAAATCGATCATGAATTTGAAGGAGATGCCTATTTTCCAGCTATCGATACGGACATTTTTGAAAAAGTGTCGACTACGGAAGGTATCGTTGATGAAAAAAATATCTACCCTCATACATTTGTCACCTATGAAAGAAAGGCTCGTTAATTATGTGTAAAACCATGTTTACTATCATTGCAAAAGAGTTGCAAGTGACAAAAAAACAAGTAGAAGCCGCCATAGAATTAATGGATGCTGGCAATACAGTACCTTTTATTGCTCGTTATCGAAAAGAGGTAACGGGAGAATTAACGGATGAACAGTTACGCATCATTGAAACGCGTAGTAGCTATTTGCGAAATGTAGAAACCAGACGCCGCGAAATTATTAATTCGATTACTGAGCAAGATAAGATGACCGATGCGTTGTTGGCGCTTATAGAAAAAGCGGTGAAACTACAAGAATTGGAAGATTTATATTTGCCGTATAAGCAAAAGAAACGAACACGGGCATCCATAGCACGCGAACGGGGGTTAGAACCATTGGCGGCGTTGATGTTAGATGATTCGGTGACAACGGGTGACCCATTGATATTGGCGAAAGAGTACCTATCCGAAGCGGTGTTGACTGAAGAAGAAGCCTTGCAAGGAGCTAGCGACATTGTGGCGGAAACTATCAGTGATAGAGCTGATTTTCGTGCATATTTACGAAAACGGATGTGGCAGGAAGGTCATATTGTATCATCGTTGACGAAAGATGAAACGAACCAAGAGCGATTTTTGCAATATGCAGACTATACGGAACCGATTCATCATATACCGTCACATCGCATTTTAGCCATGAATCGGGGCGAAAAATTAGGTGCCTTAAAAATTACTATCACTGTGCCAGATGATATATATGTTACGTATATGATTGAACAAGTGACGACGAATGAACAATCGATTTTCTTTCCCTATAAGCGACTTGCTGTTGAAGATGCGTACAAACGGTTAGTGTTTCCTGCATTAGAACGAGAAATTCGTCACGATTTGACCACGAATGCCGACGAGCAAGCGATTAAAGTATTTGCCGTTAATTTGAAAAATTTATTGTTGCAACCACCATTGTCGGGTCATGTCATCATGGGCCTTGATCCAGGCTATCGTACAGGTTGTAAAATGGCAATTATTGATAAACAAGGAAATGTGCTCGATTATGGGGCATACTATTTGACTCATTCTGAACGGCAACGGATCGATGCACAAAAGAAATTAGCTCACTTAATAAAAAAATATCAAGTTACCCTCGTATCGATTGGTAATGGAACGGCCTCTTATGAAACAGAACAGTTTGTTTCTACTATGATTGAAGAGGAACAGTTAGATTGCCATTATATCATTACGAATGAAGCGGGTGCGTCTGTGTATTCTGCTTCGAAATTAGCACAACAAGAAATGCCTGATTTAGACGTGACTATACGCGGCGCTGTATCATTGGCACGGCGCGTGCAAGACCCTTTGGCAGAATCGGTTAAAATTGATCCTAAGTCGATTGGGGTAGGACAATATCAGCATGATGTGAATCAAAAACAACTTTCTCATACATTAGATCAAGTGGTAGAAACAGTAGTTAATCATGTGGGAGTAGAACTAAATACCGCTTCGCCAGCGATTTTACAACATGTGGCAGGTATTAGTGGAACGGTAGCTAATAATATTGTTGCCTATCGCCAAGAACATGGTACATTTACCAGTCGTAAAGAATTATTAAAGGTGGCACGATTAGGGCCTGCAGCATTTACACAATGTGCAGGATTTTTACGCATACAATCAGCATCGAATGCACTAGATGCTACATCGGTGCATCCAGAGTCGTATGCCTTAGCAGAGCGGATCGTAGACGAATTGGGATTTACTGTAGAGGATTTGCACGATAAAGAAGCGTTACAAAACCTACAAATTCGTCTACCTTTAGTTGATGTAGAACAGATGGCTCACACATTGAATGCTGGCGTGCCTACTGTGCGCGATATTCTAGAGGCATTGGCAAAACCAGGCCGTGATCCACGAGAAGATTTGCCTGCTCCATTAACGAGAAAACATGTGATGAGCTTAGAGGAAGTACAAGTAGGGACGATTGTAACAGGGACCGTTCATAATGTCGTTGATTTTGGTGCATTCATTGACTTTGGTATCAAAATCAATGGACTCTTACATCGCAGTGAATTTTGTAAACGCCAACAACATCCATCAGATGTATTAGCGGTAGGGGATATTGTGGAAGCGGTTATTATATCGGTAGATGTAAAACGCAATCGTATAGGATTGTCGATGCGTGAATTAGAAGCGGCTAAGAAAAAAGCATAAATGGCGTTAGTGAACCTACTATTTTGATAGACGGATAGCAGCATATATACTAGTTCTAGTAAGAATGTACAAAAAAATATGCGTGGTCATAGGGAAATTTATAGTTTTATGATATAATGTATAAACGTGCTTTATTTTGGCACTAGAGGAGGAAATAACTATTATATGTTAGAAAAATTTAAAGAATTACAAATTAGTGAGCCTATGTTACGAGCTCTCAATGATATGGGATTTGAAGAACCTACGCCGATTCAGGAAGAAGCGATTCCAGTTGCCATGAGTGGTGCCGATATGATTGGCCAAGCACAAACAGGTACTGGTAAAACGGCTGCCTTTGGATTACCCATTTTACATAGAGTGGATGAAACAGCACGAGAAGTGCAGGCATTAATTTTATCCCCTACTCGTGAATTAGCGATTCAAGTAGCAGAAGAGCTCAATAAAATGGCACAGTATACACAAATACAAGCGTTGCCAATTTACGGGGGGCAAGATATTAATCGTCAATTCAGAGGATTAAAAAAACGCCCTCAAATTATTGTAGCTACGCCGGGCCGCTTGATGGATCACATGGATCGGGGATCGATTAAATTTGATCATGTGAAAGCAGTCGTATTAGATGAAGCGGATGAAATGCTTAACATGGGCTTTGTGGATGATATCAATAAAATTTTAGGCTCTGTTCCTAAAGATCATCAAACTTTATTGTTCTCGGCCACTATGCCGAAAGCCATTCAAACATTAGCAGAAACCTATTTGACGGAACCAACACTGGTTAAAATGAAATCCACGCAAGTAACGATGGATTTAATTGAACAGTATTATATCGAAGTACAGGATCGCCAAAAATTTGACGTACTATGTCGTCTTTTTGATATGCAAGCGCCTGATTTAGCCATTGTATTTACACGTACAAAACGTCGCGTTGATGAAGTCACCGAAGGACTCAAAAAACGTGGCTACATGGCAGAAGGAATTCATGGCGATTTGTCGCAACAAAAACGAGATACTGTAATCCGTCAATTCCGAGAAGGAACCATTGATATTTTGATTGCCACCGATGTAGCCGCTCGTGGCCTTGATATTAGTGGGGTTACGCATGTATATAACTATGATTTGCCACAAGACCCTGAAAGTTATGTGCATCGTGTAGGTCGTACCGGTCGTGCTGGCAAAGCTGGTATTGCTAGTACCTTTGTGATTCCTCGTGAAATGGAACATTTGCGTGCTATTGAACGCTTAACAAAACGCAAAATTGCTCGTCGCCGTGCGCCTTCACTAGGTGAAGTATTAGAAGGACAACAGAAATTAGCGATTCAAAGCTTAATTTCTCTAGCCGATGAAAATGAAGTGTTGGCACCATTCAGAGCGAGTGCAGAAGAACTGTTAAATGATATTGATTCTGTAAGTTTAGTAGCGGCGGCCATCAAACTACTTACAAAAGAACCAGATCAAACACCAGTGTCGATTACAGAAGAAGCTCCACTTCGTGTGCGTAGAAGTCGTCGCCGTGATGGGGGCTCTAGAGATCGTCGACGTGATAGCCGTTCTCGTGATCGTCGCCGTGATGGAGATCGTCGCGATCGCCGCCATGGAGATCGCCGTAATCATGATAGAAATCGCAGTGGAGAACGACGTGATTATAGAGAACGTGACAATCGTGACCGCCAAGGAGAACGTAAACAGAGTACATTTAAACCATACTTTAAAAATTAACACATCAGTGTGAATGCTTAGCTAGATTGGTGATGAACCATGATGAATGCACATGATTCGATGCCTGCCGCAATGTATTAATTGTGGTGGTCGAATGATGTGCATTTCTTATTGTCATACTAGTAGTATAGGGAGTTTACTCATGATCAATCGTTGACATGGAATGACTTATTTTTATTTGTATTGCATGATGAATACGTCAGTGATATAATAAATAATAATTATTGATTGATAATGTTAGGCTCCTAAGAAGAGAAATGTATGTATTCCAAGTGGAAGAAAGGATGTATTATGGATATTGCTCAAGTTTTACGAGGAAAGGGTTTTAAAGTAACGCCGCAGCGGATAGCCATTTATCAAACATTAATAGAGAGTAAAAACCACCCTACTGCTGAAATGATTTACCAAAGTTTGCGCGTTGCCCATCCTACTATGAGTTTGGCTACGGTCTATAAAACTATGGAAATTTTTGAAAAAATTGGACTTGTTAAAGTATTAGATGTAGGCGATGATTGCAGTCGTTATGATTGGGATACGAATAATCATCCTCATATTCGCTGCACTGTATGCAATAAGGTAGAAGACTTAGAGGGTATTAATATGCATGAAGTGTCAGAGATGGTAGAAACAACGAGTGAATATACGGTAACGGGACAACAAATATCATTTGAAGGTGTTTGCCCTATGTGCCTTAAGAAGAGTAGCCACTAAATGGAGTGTACTTTTTAGTAACTTTGGTTGCTCTCTTCTATGATAATTAATAGACAGATTGATAAGCGTTTTATGGAGGTATGGCGCCATCCATAAGACGCTTATTTATTCTTTTACAGGCTATAACGATAGGGTGTTTTTTACACTAACCATGTTGTTACAGTGATTTGTCGCAAATATATGGTACAACCATATATACCAAGGTAAAATTTTTGGTACAATAGAATCAGAAATGTTCCTAGCGCTATGAGTTTTATAGTAGTAAGGTATAGTGTCACATCACATCGTACTATACATACTAGGAGCGATAAGAAAGAGTACATCATACAGTACATCGTATTTAGTAGGATACAAATAAAAGGAGTCAATATGTTTACAATCGGTTGTCACTTATCAATTAGCAAAGGGTATTTGCATATGGCCCAAGAGGCTACATCCATCGGGGCTAATACATTTCAATATTTTACACGTAACCCTCGTGGTGGCAAGGCGCGCGCTTTCGACGAAGCAGATATGAAAGCGTTGGTGGCGTATATGAAAGAACACGACTTTGGGAAAATACTCGGTCATGCTCCGTACACGATGAATGCCTGTGCCAAGGATGAAGGATTGCGTAATTTTGCATTAACCTCTATGCGAGAAGATTTAGAACGGTTAGAATACGTGCCACATCAGCTATATAACTTTCATCCAGGCAGTCATGTTAAACAAGGCGTAGATATCGGCATTGATTATATTGTAGATATGTTAAATAATGTATTATTTCCAGGTATGAAGACAACGGTTCTATTAGAAGTGATGGCGGGAAAAGGAACGGAAATTGGATCGACCTTTGAAGAAATTGCCCGCATTATTGATGGGGTCGCTTTGAAAGACTATATTGGCGTATGCGTTGATACATGTCATATTCATGAAGGTGGATATGATGTGATTGATAATTTTGATGGAGTTTTGGATCAGTTTGATAGATTGATAGGCTTGGAGCGATTGCAAGCCATACATCTGAATGATTCTAAGAATCCAAGAGGGGCTCATAAGGATCGGCATGAAAAAATTGGGGAAGGACATATTGGATTAGAGGCGATTAGCCACATCATTACCCATCCTAGATTACAAGGCGTTCCATTCTATTTGGAAACACCGAATGAATTGAGTGGTTATGCAGAAGAGATTGCTTTGTTACGCCGTATCTATGAAGACGTATATGGAAAGTAATTGATAGGTATACATAGTATGTAAAGCTCATGGTAGAGCATTTAAAATCTAGTAGATAGGATGAAAACATAGGAAGGAAAAGAAGTGTTACTATGCGCATATTACACACAGCCGATTGGCATTTAGGACGCATTTTTTATGCCCATCATTTAACGGATGACCAGGCCTATGTATTAGAGCATCAATTCTTTCAGATTATAAAAGAAGAAAAGATTGATGTGGTGATTATTGCAGGCGATGTGTTTGATCGCTCGGTACCTCACGTAGAAGCGGTACAACTGTGGGATTTAGTCATCACTAAATTAGCCGTTGAATATGGAGTACCTACTATTGTGATTGCAGGCAACCATGATGGGGGAGAGCGTTTGGAAGTGGGGCGTCATGTATTAGCATCTATGGGATTACACATTATAGGATCGCCAGAAGAGAAGGGGAAACCTATCGTTATATCTGATGTGTGGGGAGATATATCTTTTTGCCCTATGCCCTATGTGGAACCGGCTGTAATACGCGATGTGTTGAGTAGAGAAAACAGTGCAGCGTGCACTATGGACTATAACGAGTTATATGCATTGTGGATTCAAAACTATTTGCAAGCGATTCCCGCATCACAAAGACGCGTGGCGATTGCCCATGCCTTTGTCACAGGTGGTGTTCTTGGTGGTTCTGAAAGAACGTTAGCGGTGGGTGGCACAGAAAATATTAACAATCACCTCTTTGACGCCTACCAGTATACGGCACTAGGCCATTTGCATGGACCGCAGACCGTTGGTAGTCATCGTATCCGTTATAGCGGGTCTTTATTAAAATATTCCTTTGATGAATATCAACAAGAGAAAAGTTTTTCTATTATTGATATGGATGAGCATGGAGAAGTTACTGTATCACTCATTCCCATTGAACCTAAACATGATGTGGTCGTGGTAGAAGGTTATTTAGATGCAATTTTACAAGATAGAGCGCTACATGAGCAGTATGAGAATGATTATGTGTTGGTGCAAT
Organism: Veillonella montpellierensis; assembly: GCF_947090115.1. Classification (NCBI taxonomy): domain Bacteria; kingdom Bacillati; phylum Bacillota; class Negativicutes; order Veillonellales; family Veillonellaceae; genus Veillonella; species Veillonella montpellierensis. The sequence continues at coordinate 9,759 of NZ_CAMUMS010000015.1, read as the reverse complement.
TATTAAATGAAGCCCCTGTTATTGATGGCATGGCACGGCTTCGTAACGTGTTGCCTCATGTGATGGCGATGGAATTAACGGGGCGTATGGTAAAAGATGAGGCCGTTGACACTGATACTATCTATGGAAAACTTGATGAACGACAACTATTTGCACAATTTGCAGAAACCGTTTGGAAAGAGCCGCTAACTAGAGAACAAGAAACCTATATAAATCAAATATGGGACTTGATTGTTAAGGAGGAACGTTCATGAAACCGATACGACTGGTCATACAAGCCTTTGGGCCGTATAAAGATAGAGTTGAACTAGATTTTTCCTCCTTAGAGGACCATACTTTATTTTTAATAACTGGACCAACGGGGGCAGGAAAAACTTCAATTTTAGATGCTATGGTATATGCCTTGTATGGGCAAACGAGTGGCTCTCTACGTGACGGCGCCGACATGCGAAGCGACTTTTCGGATATAGATACGGCCACGTATGTATCGTTTACTTTTTCTATAGGGCAGACGAAGTATAAAATAGATCGAAGCCCCAAACAAATGGTAAAAAGGAAACGCGGTCCTGGATTGAAAGAACAAAGTGCCAGTGCTAGTTTATATAGGTGGAAAGAAAATGAACATGACTGGCATATGATTACCTCTAGTAGTCAAGTATTAAAAGAACGGGTGCAAGAAATTATCGGATTTCGCGCAGATCAGTTTTTACAAGTTGTTCTATTACCACAAGGCGAATTTCGTAAATTGCTAGTAGCGTCTACGACTGAACGAGAAGAGTTGCTTCACAATTTATTTAAAACGGAAATTTACACCCGATTACAACATGTGCTGAAAGAACGATTTGATGCGGCCTATGAAGAGGCTAGTGAATTGGTACATCAAGAAGAACGACTCTTACAACAAGAAGGTGTGGGAACACTGGGTGAGTTAGAAACGCATGTTACGGATTATAAACATCGTGAAACAAGTTTGTTACAAACCTTGAAGCAAGCCGATGCATTATTACAAAAGGCGACTTGTAACCGCACTAGTTGGATGGAGTATACAAAAATTCAAAAAGAGTTAGAAGGCTATGAAGAAATGCATCAGAAATTGATGCGTGAAGAGAACACGATAGAGGCTCTTAAAAATAAATTACGTGTACTGACGCAATTAAAACCGATTATAGAGGTGATGGAACGCACTTTAGAAGAGGAAAAACAATGCGAGGCGTGGAAAGAACGAAAGCGACAATTATTTGATGAAAAAGAAGAATTGAAGATCATAGAAAAAGACGTGTTGACCCGTGAACAGGCTTGGCAAGAACAGCAATCAGCATGTCAAAAGGCAACGCTACGGTTGGGGCAATTACAAGATAAAGATAGTGGCGTAGCACATCTAAAACGATTAGAAACACTTGTAGAAGAGAAAGAAAAAGAACGAATTGCAGTAGAAAAAAAGCTTTCAAAGGAAAAAGAATTACAAGTGGCTGTGACAGAAACCATGGAGAAAGAACGAGCTGCATTAGATAAGGTGGATGCGTGGTTATTGGCACATAGAGATGATGCTAAGTTGTGGGAACAAGAAAAACAGCGACATCATAGGCTTAAGGAATTGATACAGTGGAAAAAAGAGAAAGAAAAAGCAATAGCGGAATATGATACTGTAACGCATGAGTTATCCGCCATGGAAGAAACACTGCTACAAACAAAGCATGAAGCAGCACTTTTTCAGCAAGCATTTCAATTGGCGCAAGCCTACCAATTATCGACGACACTAGCGGAAGGTGAGCCTTGTATGGTGTGTGGTGCAGTCCATCATCCACGATTGGCAGTGAAACCAGAGGCAACACCTACAAAAGTAGAAGTGGATAAGGCATATACAGATGTACAAACGTTGCAAGCACGCATATGTCGAGAACGGGCGAAATGTGAGGGCCTAGGGCGACGACAACAAGATGTTGAGAGGCAGATAGAATCTTGCTTAGAGGATTTGGACATATCTTCTGTTGCTATAGCAGATGAATCCTTGCGCAGTTGTGAAGCGATGTTAGATACGCTAGCTAGGAGTAATGAAGAGTGGAAAGTGCAAGAAGCACAACGCGACTTGTATAGGAAAGAGCGAGAGGCACATGGGCAAGAGAAAGACGCGTATCAAGTGGCAATACATCAATGCTTATTAGACATAGAACGACTAGCCACACAAGTGAATACTATGCAAAAAGAGTTAGAAGAACGGTATCAGCAATTAGGGTTGACTGGTGATGATGCCTATGAAACTATTGTGGATGAATTGAAGAGAACAATCGACGCCCATGAACGAGAAGGTGTAGCTATTAGGAAAGAACAAGAGCATATCATTTCATCTATGACTAAAAATGATACGGAGCAAGCAACGATTGATGAACAAGTCAGGGCTATATCAGAAACCATAGAAGACCATAAGAAAACCTATTTAGAAGCGTTGAAACATCTTGGCATTTCTGAAGAAGCGATTGCTCTTTATAGGTCGGAAATGGAGTTGGTATCATCGTGGCAAGAGACAATTCAGACCTATGAAAAAAGTGCTCATGAGAATCAAGCATTAATCCATAGTGCTAAGGAGCGATTAACCCGTGTAGAACTTCCAGAAACAATGATAGACGATGATGTATATAAGGCGTTACAAGAAGAACGAGATGCGGCCTATGGAGCTATTACTACGCATCGCATTGAGTGCGAACGGTTAGAAAAAGTGGTTCATGAACTACAGACCTTACAAGCATCACATCATCTTCAAACAGAACAATTAGCATTTATTACACGATTACATGAATTGGCTAACGGAGGTGTGTCTGGTTTGCGTGGCGTCACGTTTGAACGCTATGTGTTAGGAGCTATTTTAGATGAAGTGATGTATGCGGCCAATGAACGGCTTCGTAACGTCAGTCGTGGTCGCTATGAGTTACAACGTGACACGTCTATAGGTGGTCGTGGTGGTCGAGGTCTTGATTTAGTCGTTCTCGATACATATACAGGCATGCCACGTCCAGCCAATACGTTATCGGGCGGTGAAATGTTTTTGGCCTCCTTATCCTTGGCCTTGGGCTTAGCTGATGTGATTCAAAGTTACGCAGGAGGCATACATATGGATACTATGTTTATTGATGAAGGCTTTGGGACGCTTGATGCGGAAACGTTGGAAATTGCTTTGGATACATTAGTTTCTTTGCAAGCCAGTGGCCGTTTGATCGGCGTCATTTCTCATGTGGCAGAATTGAAAGAACGCATCCCAGCTCACTTGGTCATCACTCGATTAGCACAAGGCAGTACGGCTCAATTTCGAGTTAGTTAGTAATACAGCCGTTGTTATAGGAACAGCGACCCTAGTTCATCGTATTGATTCAGAAGTATAAATGTGATACGATACTATCACTAATTATTGAAAAGAGAGGAACTAGCATGAAGATTTCTTTTGCACATAATAATATTAATGTAAAAAATTTAGAATCCAGTGTAGACTTTTATAAAAAGGCACTACACTTAGAAGAAGTGCGACGCCTTGAAGCACAAGATGGATCGTTTATATTGGTGTATTTAAAAAGTCCTTATACGGCCCATGAGTTGGAATTAACTTGGCTCAGGGATCGCACCACACCGTATAATTTAGGAGACAATGAGTTTCATTTGGCGTTCACCGTAGACGATTTTGACGAGTTGCATGCCCTACATGAAACGATGGGGATCATCGTCTATGAAAATAAAGAGATGGGGATTTATTTTATAGCGGATCCCGATGGATATTGGACTGAGATTTTACCGGGAGATAGATACTAATGGCAGAACATATGCTTACTCGCCTAGAATGGATGGTGGGAACAGAGGGCATTGATCGATTGCGTCGTGCCTCAGTAGCATTATTTGGCTGTGGTGGCGTAGGGGGATTTGCCTTAGAAGCCTTGGTGCGATCGGGCGTAGGACGCATTGTGGTGATTGATGGCGATGCAGTAACGGCGAGTAATGTGAATCGACAAATTATAGCCACCTCGCAAACCATTGGCCGAAGAAAAACTGATTTGGCGAAAGAACGAGCTTTAGCGATTAATCCAGATGTAATTATTGAAGTTCATGATATAATATATACAGCACATGAATATCCTGATTTTATTGAAACCTTACAGGTCGATTATGTGATCGATGCCATTGATATGGTTTCGTCTAAGATTCATATCGTAGAAACGTGTCAACGATTGGGTATTCCTGTTATCTCTTGCATGGGAGGAGGCAATCGGCTTCATCCAGAACAACTAGAAATAACAGATATTAGTAAGACCTATATGTGTCCATTGGCTAAGGTGATGCGTAAAGAATTAAGAAAGCGAGGCATCACAAAGCAAACAGTTTTATTTTCCACAGAACCACCGATTAAGCCTGTATACCGTGAAGAGGGGACAAAAAGTCCAGCGTCGTGTGCGTTTGTGCCATCGGTGGCAGGGCTAATGCTAGCAGGATATGTGGTTCGAGAATTTTTGGAGGTACCAGACCATGAAAAAAGCAATTATTCATATGGCTAAGGGTGATATTACTATTGAATTATTTGATAAGGAAGCACCGAATACAGTAGCCAATTTTACAAAATTAATCAAAGAAGGGTTTTATGATGGACTAACATTTCATCGTGTTATTCCTGGATTCGTTGCACAAGGCGGTTGCCCTAATGGCAATGGCACAGGGGGACCAGGCTATACAATTGATGATGAATTAATTGGCAATCCTCATAAACATGAACGAGGTGCACTATCTATGGCTCATAGAGGTCCTAATACAGGTGGTAGCCAGTTCTTTATCGTGTATGAACCACAACCACATTTAGATGGAGTACATACTGTTTTTGGCAAGGTAGTCGATGGGATGGATATTGTCGATGCCATTCGCCAAGGTGAACATATGGAACATGTAGAAGTAGTAGAAGACTGATTGTCGTAGAAAGGCGTGTGTACACATGCCTCTCTGTATAGGAAAGGCCATACATGATAGATATAACATTACAACACTTGGCATGGTTAGAAATCGTAGATGACGATAGAATTTCCTATGGTTATAATCAAGAATGGTTTAATGGTGAATGGCGACGACTAGCGGGCTGCGGACCAACAGTGGCGACTATGATGGTGAGTTATATGGCTCTGAAAGAAGGATGGTTGCCGATAGAAACAGCGTCTGATAAAATGCAGGCCTTAGGGCGCATGAATGAAGTTTGGGACTATGTTACACCTCGGTTTGGAGGAGGCTTATATAAAGCGAGCTGGCTAGCAAGTGGCGTAAAGCGGTATATGAAGGAACATCAGTTACCAAATCAGACCAAGATGATAAGTATATCGCCATTTCTTTCCCGACGCCCTAGTGTTGACGTAGTACAAGCGTTTATCAGTCATGCTTTAGTGAGTGACGTGCCGGTAGCATTTTTGAATCGCCATAAAGGACGGGAATCATCGCTATGGACATGGCATTGGGTGTTATTAGTAGGTATATGCGAAGTGGACGGCGATATACGGTGCCACATTCTTGATGAAGGCGAGCAACGTGAATTTTCTTTGTCGAATTGGTTGCAAGATACCCTATTAGGTGGCGGCTTTGTATATGCGTATTGATTATGAAAGTAAGGAGAAACGTATGTCTGAATGGATTACAGAGGAACAAACACCTCATTTACGGTTAAGTGCAGAAATTGATAAAGTATTATATTCTGGTAACTCTGAATTTCAAAAAATTGAAGTAGTACATTCGAAAGAGTATGGAAATATGCTGGCTTTGGATGGCGTATTTCAAACATCGGAACGAGAAGAATATTTTTATCATGAAATCATTGCCCATGTACCACTATTTTTACACCCTAATCCTAAACGGGTATTGATTATTGGCGGCGGAGATGGCGGTGTAGCCAAAGAATGTGTGCGTCATAGCTGCGTTGAAGAAGTAACGATGGTAGAGATTGATGGTAAGGTTGTTGAATTGGCAAAACAATATTTACCTACTATATCCCGTGCTATGAAGGAACAACATCCTAAATTGACAGTGACTATAGGTGACGGCATCGCATTTATGGCGAAAGCAGAAAACTATTATGATGTCATCATTGTTGATTGCTCGGATCCGATTGGGCCAGGCAAAGGATTATTTACGGAAGAGTTTTATGCTAATACAATGAAAGCATTAAAAGAGGATGGCCTATTTGTGCAACAAACAGAATCTCCATTTTTACATCAATCTTTAGTGGCAGATGTGTTCTCGTATGTGGGCAGACATTTCCCAATTACGCGGTTATTCATGTCGTATATTCCTATTTATCCATCAGGTATGCATTGCTTTACGATGGGGTCTAAAACCTATGATCCATTAGTATGGAAACCGAATCGCCCATTAGACATGGACATGCAGTATTACAACTACGATATTCAAAAGGCCGTATTTGCGTTACCTAATTTCGTGAAAAAATATTTGAAAATATAGTAAAAAATAGTGTTGACAGTTAGGTTGAATCAGAGTATAATTTTTATTGTTGCTAAACATTGAGCTTAGCAATAAACCTACTAGGTGGTGGGTATGGTGAAGCGGTTAACACGGCGGATTGTGGCTCCGTTACGCGTGGGTTCGATCCCCACTACTCACCCCAATACCTAACGTGTAGGCAATCATTGTAGGGGTGTCGCCAAGTGGTAAGGCAACGGACTTTGACTCCGTTATGCGCTGGTTCGATCCCAGCCACCCCTGCCACATACGGTTCACTAGCTCAGTTGGTAGAGCACCTGACTTTTAATCAGGGTGTCCCGAGTTCGAATCTCGGGTGAGCCACCAAATATAAGCGATGGAAGTAATTCCATCGCTTTTTTCGTATATCTAGATTGTGGCGGTTTTAATCTGTAACTTACACATCATCTTGTATGGCGTGATTTGCATAATTGGGGTTATTCTTTTAATAATTCATGGGATTAAATTTGCAACATGTTTTGTCCTATAACCCAGGGATTAGATGTATAGCGCGTTTGGTCTTATACCTTCTCTTAGGGGACAGAAGAAGATGAATTTTTCTATTATAGATATAAGAGATTTTTAATTTTACCTAAAAATATGCTATGATGAGTACAGGGTTTCATTGCAAATCTTTTCAATGATATAAAAGTTAATTGAATAACGGTTAACTTTGCAATTTGATAGAGGAGTATAGTTATGAATTCTGAAATTGCATTTTGCGCATCAATTGTTATATTTATACTGACTTATGCACTCATTGTTTGGGATAAATACCCACGAATGATTGTGTCATTAGGCGGCGCAATTATTATGATTGGTTGCGGATTTATCTCTCAATCTACGGCTATCAAAGAAGCAATCGACTTTAATACACTGGGATTACTAGTGGGCATGATGTTGATTATTGCGATTACTAGTAAGTCTGGTTTATTTCAGGCAGGCGCCTTGTGGGCAGCTCACGTTACAAAAGGAAGTCCTTCTAAGCTTTTGTTTTTGCTGTCAGTTATTACTGCAGTAGGGTCAGCTTTATTTGATTGCGTAACAGCGGTGTTATTGATTGCTCCTGTTACGTTGACTTTGGCAGACCGATTAAAAGTGAATGCGTTTCCATTTTTGATGACTGAAATTTTGGTGTCCAATATTGGCGGTACCGCGTTGCTTGTTGGTAATCCTCCTAATGTTATGATAGGTAGTGCTACAGGACTTACGTTTAACGACTTTTTCTTTGCCTTAGCGCCCATTTGTACAGTAATCGTCTTGGTGGTTATTCCTATTCTTATTTTCTTGTATAGAAAAGATTTACAACCACATCCAGAAACTAAGGCGGCTATCATGAAAATATCCTATAAAGATGCTATTGAAGATGGGACATTACTAAAAAAATCTTTATTTGTCTTAGCCCTTACCATCGGTGGATTTGTGTTACATCATGTGTTAGGATTAGAAACTGCAACCATTGCTATGGGCGGCGCCGTTTTACTCATGGTAATTGCTGATATTAAACCTCGTGAAGTACTGCATTTGGTAGAGTGGCCGACAATCTTCTTCTTTCTAGGATTATTTGTCGTAGTTGGCGGTTTGGAACAAACTGGAGTTATGGCCTATTTAGCTGAAAAAGTAATTGCTGTTACTGGTGGTGATTTAGAACAGACCGTTTTCTTAGTATTGTGGCTCTCGGCGATTGCGTCAGCGTTTGTTGATAATATTCCTTTCGTGGCAACTATGATTCCTATGTTACAGGAAATGGGGCATATGACAGGTATGCCGATGGAATCTGTTTGGTGGGCCTTGGCCATGGGGGCTTGTTTTGGCGGTAACGGCACTATGATTGGGGCGACACCAAATTTGGTAGTAGCTAATATTGGTTCCTTACATGGATTGCGATTTACCTTTATTGAATATATAAAATTAGGCTTCCCACTAATGATTCTTAGCGTATTGATGGCGCATATCTATTTATACTTAGTATATTTTGCCTTTTAATGCGTAAGATATCATATTAGAATGATTGAAAGTTGATGACATGATAGAATCTAACGATTGTATCATGTCATTTTTTATACCTTACGACTATGCATAGTAGTGGATGCGCACATGAGATATTTGTTGTGAAAGTTATGTATTAGCTTACATGATAGGTTAAGAATGTAGCAACATGGATCTATAACAATATAGAAAAATAGGTCTTTACCATGTAGATGTGATGTTATAGGCGTGTAATAAGATGATAGTATAAAAATGTAGAAAATGATGGTAAGTAATGTGTTATTTTAGTGGCGTTGCCTATACTATAACGTGTCATACTAGAAAGTAATGAGCATAGCAATGGACATAATTGCTATATTGCGTGGGCGTTGAAACAGTTCTCCCAACCTTAAATGAAGCTGGTGTTACTGCTATATATTGTGTGTGCGTTGAAACGGTAGAATTTGTAAATCTTTTTACTTCACTATTTATTTTCTATCGTGTGAATGTTGCGATAAGTTAGCTGCCTATATATTTGTAGCCCGCCTATTTCATATCTGCGTAGGTGTTAAAGCAAAGTGTTACTGACATCGATAGTAAATAGCCGTATCATCATACATGTACATTGATTTTGATGAGCACTATCTTTTGCATGATGGAGAAGAACTGATAGTAGTAATCGACTACTTTACTACATGCATGAGATGAGTATAGAAAAGATTTTTGAAAGTAGAGAATTGCATACAGGGAAGAACATTATTTTAATACGATACGTTACGATGTAAGAGTGAAATTGTATAGAACATAAGAAATATTAATAAAACGAAGAAAGAAAAAATGTGGAATCGTATATAGTATAAGGAGTAAATACACATTGTACATGTGTATACTGGTAGGTGTCCACTAGAAATGATGATGTTCAAATTTTATTGCTCTATGCAGACTATATAAGTTAGAATTTGAAGAATCGTGAAATCAGTTGATATAGTATGATGAAATCCTCTAATATACTATATATAGATGTAGAGAAAAAAGAATGATAAAAGGTGAAAAAATTTGGCGAATTTCTGTAAAATTTTGTTGACATAAAGGTAGTGAAACTGTATAATTTAAAAAGTCTTTAGAGGAAATATTTTAAAGGCAGTAGCAAGTAATTGAGGTGTTAGATTTGTTATTTTTGAATAAAAAATCATTGACAAACAACTAACAATCAATTATAATAAACAAAGTCATCAGAAAATGATGGTTATACAGATTTTTGAAAACTGAACAATATAAGGTAAACATTACTAAGTAATGTACATA
>NZ_CAMUMS010000014.1:0-41855 GCF_947090115.1 Veillonella montpellierensis | reverse complement strand
TTCTATCTTTCTATCTTTCTATCTTTCTATCTTTCTATCTTTCTATCTTTCTATCAGCGAGTCTAACCGATTCATGCGCATATCTTCAACAACTTTCATAAATAATTTGTTATGAATTGGATTATCTTGCATGCCGAATAAATGACTTTCACAATGGCAATCGGAGCAACCAAAACCCGGTATGGACCAATCAGTCACCGCTTTCAATGTCTGTGCTAATTCACATTCTAAATCAGAAGCTGTCCGCACTGGAATAGCAGCCACGATTTCACAATGGCCACGAAAATAATCTAAATGCCAATGCATTTTTTTGCGCTTTCGTGTATGTCTTTCTATACGTTTTTTCAAATTGGCTTTAGCCGATCCTACATACATATAGTAGCCTTGTTTAAAAACCATGGTCCCCTTGTTACCAATAGTGATTGACGCATCTGTTGGTAAGTGCATAACAATGATATAATCACCTGCATCCTTAGCTTCTTGTGCGACTACAGCTGGTTCATAATGACATATGCGAACTACATGAGGCATGGTGAATTGCTCATTCCAACGCAAAGCGACCGCTTTCCAGTCGAGGTGAGGGGCCACTTGCTGAAATGTAGTCGCAAATGCTAAATCCGTATGGTAATCAGGCAAAAACCATTCTGCCTTTTCCCATTGCACTAAAAATAATACGCCCGTATGATACCCCTCTTGCTGTAACGCCTCTAAATGCAACAGATGTTTTCTCCCACGCTCAGTAATCGCATCGGGAAACATGGCACCCCTTTCACTAAACAAGGTGCAAGATTTTACTTCTAATAAAAATTGTTCTTTCTTAGCATTCGTCAACAGTAAATCAAATCGACTATGCCCTACCGTATATTCGCGTCGCACGACAGACCATGCTTCCCAACCAGGAATGAGCTGATGGGAAAGTAGGTACTCCGCCACATCATTACTATAATTGGTATCCAACATAATGGGAATGCCATCACGATCAATGCCAATCACTCGGTACTGTGTTTTTGCCCCTACTTTATCATGGGGCACAATATACATAGTCACCCCCGTAAAAAGTAATTCCCACATACGTCCTGGATTTGGCAAATGGGCTAATACGGGTATGCCATCTAAGGCTACTGAAACGACAAAACGATTAAGTCGTTCTATAAACGTCGCCTTATATACGGTATCATATAATACTTTCATAATAATCTCCTTATTCATCCCTACAGATCATACTACGTGCTAGCAATGTAACTTTCTTCTACTCCTAGTATATACATATCCTATCATAATAATAACTGATTAGCCTATTCGACTATCATACTATATAATAATTATGAAAGCGAATAGCAAATACCTAAAAAAAATATTCATATGTTGCCATGGCAACATACAACACTGATAAAATACGATATACTAAGTATATCAATACAGAATATTTCTATATAACATATAGGCTACGGCAATCGCAGAAGAATCAGTATTAGTTACTGAAGAAAGGATGTACTATGTCACAAATTGCAGCAAACTTACAACGAATTAGAAATGGTCAACGGCGCTATGCCATTACTCCTCGTATTCCAGGCGGCTTTGTGCAACCTGCTCTATTACAAAAATTTATCGATGTGGCTAACAAATATAAAGTTACCTTGAAAATAACTGGCGCACAACGAATTATGATTACCGGCTTACGATCAGAAGATGTCAATGATGCTTGGGCCATGCTAGGTATGAAACCAGCCTACACTGTAGCGAATCGTGTACGCTCCGTTACCATGTGCCCAGGTACCACTTTTTGTAAACGAGCAAAACAAGACAGTGTAAAACTAGGTATGCAACTAGAAAAAAAATACACGTCCCTTGAAATGCCTTCAAAAGTAAAAATGTCTGTATCTGGATGTCCTAACTCTTGTACAGAAGGCGCTTTAAAAGATATTGGTATTATCGGATCTGTTAATGGTTGGTCCATCTATGCAGGCGGTAGCGGTGGTGCTCATCCACGCCTTGGGAAACTTATTGCCCACGTGCCAAATGAATCAGATGTGTTAATCATTGTGGATCGCATGATAAACTATTACAAGGAACAGGCACAAATTGAACGTGTAGCAGAATTTATCGATCGCATTGGGTTAGAAACTTTCAAACAAGCAGTATTGGGCCCTGATTATATGCAATATGCAGCGCCTATAGAATCTGAAAACACTACTACAAGCGATATAGAAGAAGTAGTACCAACAGCCAAAGTAGCACCTACTATGGACGATGTAAACGCCAAGTATCCTATTATTACACCTGATACAATCATTCGCGATATTGTGGATACCTATCCTGATTGCGTTCCCATTTTACAAGATATGGGAATGGGCTGCCTTGGTTGCCCTTCTTCTACAGCAGAGCCATTATCGCAAGCGGCCCATATCCACGGTGTGAATGTATACGACTTGGTATCCAAGTTAAATAGTGTGCGTGCAACATTACTAGAACCAGATCAAGCTAAACCGCTACAAAAAGGTGAGCCGATTACCAAAGATACTATCATTCGTGACATTGTCCACATTTACCCAGAAGTAGTACCTTATCTACAAGATAAAGGAATGGGTTGCCTTGGTTGTCCTTCTTCTACGGCAGAACCGCTATGGCAAGCTGCGCAAATTCATGGTTTTGATGTGACTCACTTAGTCGATGAATTAAATGAACGAAAAGGAGCATAACATGTCAGCAACACTAGGTCATATTCATTATTGGTTATACAAAAAAATTCAATTGATTGTAACGAGAGAACAATTAATTGCAGATCGAACTCGCACGGTAATCGATAGCTTGTCCGATGAATTACATCAAATGTCACTCGATACATATGGTACACCCATTGATCCAACTACGGCACTGGAAACTATAATTGATCACAGTAATATCCATGGTTGGTTATCTAACCAAATACAAATTGCCTCTGTGCGAGAAGCCACTTTCATCAAGGATTTATTAGATTGTGTAGATGGTAAACAAGCGTTGCCAACAATTTCCGCCATACTAGCATCCTTTGCTGTACAAGGTAAAGCTTGTGCTGCCATTGCAAAAGAACAACTTTCACCGATAACAGCTGAAACGATTTATAAGGAATTACAAAACTTTTACGTAAACGGTATGCCTTGTGATGGTGGTGATCAAATCATCACCCAAACAGCAGATACCTTTAGCTGGATAGGTAATCATCGATTGCAATTACCATACTGGAAAACAGCAGGCGTAGACCCTAAATTTATGGCCTTAGCGTACCAAACTTGGTTTGAATCCTTTGTAAAAGAATTAAGTCCAACCCATACATTTACCGTCACCGAAGATAATGGTGAACCTATTTATACAATTAAAAAGGAGTGATACTATGTCTCTAGGTATTGAAAAACATGAACCAGGAACCATGTTTCAAGAAAAGCAGTATACAGTCATAAAAAAAGTAGGTAATGCAAGTGACACTATAGAAAAGCATAATCATCCAGATTATACGATTTTATTTACCGTTATACGAGGTACTATCCTTGTAACACTTAATGAAGTGGAAGACCATACACTCAGTGCTGGTATGGTGCTACGCTTTGATGGCACGAATTTTATACAAGCTAAGTTTATAGACGATGGAGAATGCATTGTGACCCTGTTAAAAAAATAATTGCTACGCTTATACATTATATTCGTTTCTTATATAGTTAACTAAAATAGAATGAATTTTCTTTATAGAATAAGCCTAGTATACGCAACACATTAAGTCCAGAAATACACACTACAAAGTAGCCGATGTCGTTATGTACTGCTTTTAACACACTAAATGCTACCAAAACATCTCCCTATAAAGGAACCGATATCACTATAGACTGTGCTTAATTACGCATTAACCACTAGATACTATAAAAGCTATAGAACCTAAAAAAATTGCCCTAGACCTATGTGGTCTAGGGCAATTTGCGCTATTAATTTTTATATTATTTTTTCAATGTAGCAATCACATCATTAGTAATATTAATTACTTGACTATTTGCATCAGCAGAAATAACTGCATATGGATTATCTACTACAACATCAATAGATTTTCCTTTACGGATCGTATCGATACGACCTGCAATATCAGTCATCATTGGATTAATAATTTTATTAATTTCGCTTTGTGCTTGTTGATTTAATGGTACAACTTTTTCATTAAATGCAGCTTCACGTTTGGATTCTTCCAATTTATTAATAGCATTGTATTCTTTTTCAATTTTAGGTTTATAATTTTTTTCTACCGCTTGAATTTGTAATTCAATAGCGCCGTATCCAGGATAAGAACTTACTACTTGATTAATATTTACAAAACCAATATTGGCAGCACTAGCTACTGCTACTGCACTCATAGCACCAATAACTGCTAATGACATAACTTTTTTCTTTAAATTCATATTCATATCCTCCTTATAAAGAGTTAATATACTCTATATCATTATACCGTAATTATGTATAAATAGCAATCAATAAACACAATTACCTTATATATTGCATCAATTCTACATGAAAATCATAAAAAATACATATATCCAGATTTCATATACGTTCAATCATATAACATATACACAAAATAAGCATTGCAACACTATACTACTTAGTATTCTTAGTTACAATGCTTATTATATACTACTACTTGTATTCTTTAGTAAAATATATTAGTCTTCTTCATTAAGATAAATATATTTGTCTGTTTTTAATTTTGCAATGACATCTGGCACCATACCTACTAATCGATCAAAACCTGATGTATAGGCTGTTCCTTTAATATTGAATAATTCAATACGTTCCCCTTTCACAACTAAAATGGCTGTTGGTTCCATCTTGGCACCACCACCGCCACCGCCTAGTTCATTATTGCGCGATCCTGATCCAAAACCAAATGTAACATCTACAAAAGGAACTAACGTAGCATCACCGATTTTAACAGCTTCGCCAACGACTGTTTCCACTTTAATCATGTCTTTAAATCGTTCAAATAAGGTTTCTAAATTTTCTTTTACTCCATCCATGACGTATCCTCCTCAGGTTTATGACCACACTATGTACACATGATAATAATCTATCATTCATTATCTATTGGTAACGTATTAAACTTACGCCTATTCTTAATTACTAATGATACTGCCATCTATCTACATTCATTATATACTTGTCATCCAACGATTCACAATAGGTGATTGATATAAAGTATGCATATAGAAGAATTGATGTACTCTCTACATAGGTTACACATATAATACGTTGACTACCAATATATTTACTTACACATTTACCTCATAATTACTTCGAGTTCTCCTCTGAAAGTACGATTAGGCTACTGATTGTTTCGCTTTTGCTTCTTTTCGTTTAATAAAAAATACTTTCATACCAGCTACCACAAATGTTCTTACAGCTTTTGTTACCATAAATTGAGTACCATACCAAGCCATAACAGCAGGAATAATTCTCCCATATATATACCCACTACCATCACAAACGGGCTTGATATACTCTAATCGAACATCTTTCATACCATGAGGCCAAACACTATATAATACACCAGCAATGAGACCTGTATAATACGCATTACCACACCCATATGTACCTTCTATATACATTTTTCTTGGCTTAGAATGGTCATACATTCGTTTACTCACTACGTAAAGAGCCTTATATAGTGCAGGATTTTTCAAATAGGGTACCCACCAATCAAAGGGCACTTTTGAATCTTTCTGTAATACGTTATCAATCTTTTTATGAAATTGTTCTTTCTTATCAGCAAGCGTCCCTGTAAACTCTTGCAATGATGAAAAAATAGTTTTTTTCTTATGGTTCGCATCATCCGTCCCAGTGACTGTATCATCTGATTGGCACACAATTTCTTGTATATTCCCATCTTCTGTAAATACTACCTTTTCGATAACTGGCTCCGTATCCTTTTCTTCTACGTGCACCTCTTTTGTACTGATAGGCTCATCATACTGTTTAGATGCTTCCATATCTACTTCTTCTTCTACACGTTTTGCTAACCATTCTTCATAATCTCTGGCAGGGCCAATTTTCATACGCCCTAATATATAGACCTCTTTAAAAAATGGCTTTCCTTGTTCATAGCGAACATGAACGGAAAATATACGATACAACCATGATAACTTACCTTCAAATGTATAGGGATACCTACCATTAATATCAATGCGGTAAGTAACTGGACTGATTAACACAATCACTAACAGAGAAATAATGACTATGAGTATAGCCAGTAATGCTATTCCAATGCCAGACATATGCATCACCTGCTTTCAAAATAATATATACTTATATATATTCGATACAGCCTTATAAAATCCTTTATTTTTTTTTAAGTCTATAAAAAACTCTACGTAGCTATATGTCATCTATCTACGTAACCAAGAATAAACTGCTATGTCTACAAATTTCTATCCATCTATGTAAGCATGAGTCATATATTTTTTTATTCACATGCACTATGGTCAAACCAAGTACGTATGTTGAATGAATTGAATACTAATTACTATGCTTTATTCTACAATTAACAGCCTACGCCTATGGTAATGTAACTCTATAACAATGAAAGATTTTTGATTATCTTAGTTTTCAATACCTAATCGCGCATTGACACCTTGCGTATAGTAATGCTTAATTTCTTTCATTTCTGTTACCAAATCAGCAGCTTCTATCAATTCCTTTGGCGCACCACGACCTGTAAAAATTAATTCTATAGATGGATTACGTACATCAAGTAACTGTTTAGTGTCTTCCCAACTAATTAATTCGAAAAAGAGTGCCATATTGTATTCATCTACTATGACCATATCAAACTCATTAGATTGTACAGCTTCTAAGGCACGATTATAACCTTTTTTGATTAAATCAATATATTCTTGAGGTGGATGCCCTGCTTCAAATACAACGACTTCATTGCCCCAACGAGCTAACTCTTCCTCTGATTTCATTCCCTTAGGAATAATAAAAAACGGTTTCCCTACAGTCTCTAACGTTATGCCTGGTAACGATTCTAGTATAGCATGTTCACTATAGACTTTTGATTTCATAAATTGTAATACTAACACCCGCTTACCAGCACCAATTGCCCGAATTGCTAGACCAATAGCCGCTGTAGTTTTCCCTTTTCCATCACCTGTATAAACTTGTACATATCCTTTCATACCAGCCCATCCCTCTTATCAATGATTACCAATCGGTAAAAATAACATAGGATCCACAGGCGATCCATTAATACGTACTTCATAATGCACATGAGGTCCCGTACTTTTACCTGTACTGCCCATCAATGCAATCACTTGACCTTGTGTAACCTTTGTACCTGGCGATACTAGTAACATCGAGTTATGACCATAGCGAGTAACAAATCCATTACCATGATTAATTTCTACTAAATTACCATAGCCTCCATCTGTACTGCTAGCGATCGTAACTACCCCATCCGCTGTAGCCACAATCGGTGAATTATAATCATCAGCTATATCAACACCTTCATGAAAACCGCTGCCGCCATATACGGGATCGACACGATTGCCAAAAAATGAAGTAATCACACCTTTTGATGGCCAAATACTTGGCATCGCACTATTAGAAGTAGAGGATCCATTCGTAGCTATGTTTAGATTTTTCAAATTTTTTATACTATCACTGGCACTGTCTTTTAAAATAGACCGCAACATATAAAAAGAAACTAACCGTTTTTGTGCTTGTCGATCCAATTTCGATAATTTAATAGACATAGCTGTAATACTACTTTGATCACCATCTGCTGCTGTTTCATCACTAGTAGATAATGGGACCTGATCATGATCAGGCCCCCCTTGTGGTACGTGTCCTGATTCAGAACCTTTAATCATCTGACGAATTTCTTGGTCCAAAGAATCTAACACATTCATCTTTTTATCTAGCATTTGTATTTTCTGATCTAATAATTTGAGTTGATCACCTTGCATTTGATTTTTTTCTCGCAATTGCCATACTTCAGTTTCTCTTACAATCCCCCATATACAAGCGGCCATTGACAAAATAATCATCATACAAACTATCAGAATAATAATTTTACTCTGTTGTTTGCTAATCGTAATATGATAGGATCCATCTTCTTGTCTAACGGTCGTATATAACCAATTTGAAGGTTTACATAGCTTATATAACCGTTTCCATATGGTGCCTATCTGTAATCGAATGTTATTCAAATACCTACAACCTTCTATCCATGCACACATATAAAACTATAAAATAGATACGATGATAACTCACCTATCACACAGGTATACATATCATACGTTTATATGTAAAAGTACGCTAGTATCTACCATAATACAATACTTACGCTATCTTCTACTTATCTACAGAAACACGTTCTAATGCATCTGCATTACTTGTTTCTCCTAATGCTTCATTTAAACTTTCTAATTCTTCCTGTGAAAGACTATCGATACAACTTCCTTTCACAATAGGTTTACTAAATATACGAGATTCATTACGCCCATAAATACTAGAAATAATGATACCATTATTGTTTCCATCTAAAATCGTTAAGGAAAATGACAAATCATTACCAATATTTTCAAAGGCATTGTACTTCACAAACCCAATTTTTTGTAGTGTACTATGCTGTATATTTCTAATCGCATATTGTTCTTGAAATAAACTGTCAATCGATTTAGCGGCTTCACGAATTTCTGTAATTTCTACAGATAACTTTCTCTCCAAACTATTACCATCATCGCCTTTCATAAAAAAATTATATTTTTTATAAAGTCGACTAATTTTTATTTGTAAATTAATACAATAGAACAATAATATAATACAAATAATTACACTTATAGCTCCTAGCCACGGTAGAATATTTTCTAACATGCTAACACCTTTCATCTCTCTTATTATAATTCATTACAGAAGGGACTAATAGCCCTTTCTAAAATACCATGCAATTCAGCAATCAAAATACCATAATTTACAATTGGTACACCATGTATCGTAGAAATATCAATGCGATGTAACACTTCACGTCGTGTTAACATGCATGCACCACAATGGATAATTAAATCATAGGTTTCTATATCTTCCGGAAAGTGACCACCAGAACTCCAATGTAAATCTAAATCTTTATACCCTTGTTTTTCTAACCATTTTGGAATTTTCACGGTGCCAATATCATCACATTGTCGTCTGTGAGTACAGCCTTCACTAATCAACACCTTTGAGCCAGGTTGTAACTGTTTAACTGCATCAATTCCCTTTACCAATTCTTTTAATCGTCCTTTAAAGCGAGCCATTAAAATCGAAAACGATGTTAACGGTATATGTAATGGCACTATGTGAGATACCTCTTCAAAAGCTTGTGAATCGGTAATTACCAACCGAGGTTCTTTACTTAATGAATCAAGTGTTTGTGCTAGTTCCTCTGTTTGAACAACCACCGCCAAGCCACGTTTGTTGAGAATTTCTCGTATCATTTGTACCTGTGGTAAAATCAATCGTCCTTTTGGTGCTGCACTATCAATGGGACACACTAATACAACGATATCACCAACTTCAATAATTCCTTCTAATAACGTAGCTTCCTCTTCCCCATCAATCGGTTGTATATGTCCTAACATATCAAGTAATGCTAATCTTTGATCTTTTTCTAAAAAATTAGCACTGCCAATCGCTTTTACTTGTTCTTTTATCATAGGATAGGAGGCCAAATACTTGTCTGTAGAAAGTGATGGATCTACTTGATTCACACATAAGACGATAGGCACATGATGAGAAGATAATAAATGTATCCATTCTATATCCAATTCAGAAATTGGTACATCATTTCTTACTACGTACACAGCAATATTGATGGTAGGTAATAAGGTTTTTGTTTTTTTTATACGCAACGCACCTAATTCAGACGTATCATCAATACCAGCTGTATCGGTAATCATTACAGGGCCTAACGGTAAAATTTCCATAGCTTTACTAACTGGATCTGTTGTCGTACCAGCTACAGATGCTACTAACGATACTTCCTGATCTGTTAACATATTAATTAACGTAGATTTTCCTGCATTGCAAGGTCCAAAAAATCCTATATGGATTCGATTACTTTTAGGGGTATTTTCTATAGTTGACATAACTTACTTTCTAATTACTAAACGCGAAAGGAATCAATATGAGTGTCACTTTCATCACGGGTCTGCATGTAAGATAGCAATCGTTCTAGTTCACGCTCTGAAGAAAATGAAATTTCAATACGACCTTTCATCGTCTTACCTGTATGTAACTTAATCGCCACAGGCGTTCCTAAACTTACTTTAAGTTGTTCTACTAAGGCACGAATTTCTGCAGAATCGTTAGAACTAGATCGTGCAGTATCTTGTTTTACCTGTTTTGGCTTAACTAGTGCTTTTACTAATGCCTCCACTTGACGAGCACTCAATTCTCCTTCTTTTATTTTCTCTACTGCTTCTAACTGTAATGCTTCATCTTTCAATCCTAATAAAGGTCTAGCTTGACCAATAGTAAGATCACCAACAGACAAATCATTTCGAATCGGTTCTGGCAATTGCAACAAACGCATCATATTAGCTACATGAGATCGGCTTCGTCCCAATTTCACTGCTATTTTTTCCTGTGTTTGTTTAAACGTTTCCATGAGCCGTTGATACGCATAGGCCTCTTCAATAGGATCTAAATCTTGTCGCTGTAAATTTTCGACCAATGCAATTTCAGTAACTTCTTC
Organism: Veillonella montpellierensis; assembly: GCF_947090115.1. NCBI lineage: Bacteria > Bacillati > Bacillota > Negativicutes > Veillonellales > Veillonellaceae > Veillonella > Veillonella montpellierensis. Next base: position 31,108 of record NZ_CAMUMS010000014.1, on the reverse strand, counting down.
CGTACTATAATTTTTTATAATAACCGGCACTGTCGTCAATCCCACTTGTACCGCTGCTCTATATCGTCGTTCACCAGCTACAATTTGATAGGTATCGCCTAATTTTCGAACTACAATAGGCTGTACAATGCCATATTGTTTAATAGATTCTACCAACGTAGCAAGTCCGTCTTCGGAAAAATTTTTTCGTGGTTGATTTTCATTAGGAACGATTACCTCTATAGGCAACTCACTTTTGTTAGATTGTTGTATCTCGTCAATCGTTTTCGTGTTATCTAAATTCATTAAAGAACCAATACCTCGACCTAAGCCTCCACTTTTCTTACTAGTAGGCATCACCAAGTACCTCCTTAGCTAAATTCATATACACTTCTGCTCCTTTCGATTTAGGATCATATATAATAATGGGTTCTCCATAGCTAGGAGCTTCACTTAATCGAACATTTCTCGGTATGATGGTTGTATATACATGATGCTTAAAAAAGCGTTTCACTTCTTCTGCGACTTGAATTGATAGATTTGTTCTACCATCAAACATCGTTAATAAAACGCCTTCAATTTCTAGTGACGGATTTGATGTTTGTTGCACGATTTGAATTGTTTTAATTAATTGACTAACACCCTCTAGCGCATAAAATTCACATTGAATAGGAATTAATACACTATCTGCTGCTGTTAATGCATTCAACGTTAATAATCCTAGTGATGGTGGACAGTCTATAATAATAAAATCATATAAATCTCGAATCGATTGCAATGATTGTTTTAAAATTGTTTCACGTGAAACAATGGGAACCATATCAACTTCAGCACCAGCTAATTGAATCGTTGCAGGTGCAACATCTAATCTTTCTATCATCGTATGTTGAATGATTTTTTCTATATCATACGTTTCAATTAGTACATTATATATGCAATACTCTAATTCATCTTTATTAACACCAATTCCACTCGATGCATTACCTTGTGAATCTAAATCAACCAAAAGTACTTTTTTTCCCATATTGGCCAAACAAGCACTTAGATTGACTGAGGTTGTTGTTTTACCTACACCACCTTTTTGATTCGTTATTGCTATAATTTTTCCCACTGCATTCACCTCATTTTGCATGTATCATTCACATTTTATTATATCATAAACTATCCTCTATATATGATTTTTATCTGTAAATTAATTATTTTTTCTTTCTATATGTATCATATATCAATTATATATTTTATAATGTTACACGTATACTCTGTCAGTGTAATAACCAGTATACTACTGTATATGAATAATTTTCCACTCTATAAATAAAAGTATCATCAACACTATCTTATGATGGTGTTATATGTATATAAACTAGGATTCATTAAAAAGAACGCCAATGTATAATAGCTATTTCTATTCAAACACTAAACAGCGGTCTATTTTCTATATCTGATAGTACCATAAATATAGTACTACTCCAAATAGTTATTTATTTTATATAGGTCCATTATATAGTAATCTTATTTAGTGAATGATGATTATACTTATAGCGATGTAAATGTACTATATTAGCTGAATAAGCACTTAAAAAGATGAATAAGTCACAAAGAACAGTTTCCATCAATTGAATTATTAGATATTTTTGTATGCACATTTGCTAGCAAGTATAATGCTAATTTTTGGGTAAAATACATCGTGGATTCGGTGTAACATTGAGCCAATCACAAAATATGTTTGGTAATTAATAATAAAAAGACGTTTATAGAAAATAATTGACACTATCTATAGCGATATAATATGCACTATATGAACTGAATAAACTGATTTTATTATGATACATATAAAACATATAACCGTACTTTCTTCAATCTAGCAATAAAAAGAAATATTATATGCGACATAATAAACATATCGCCTATTCTACCTATGCAGGGTAGTTAAGTACATGGAATTTTAAGTTTTAATTTTTAGTTTTCTAAACTATCTATGCGGTAGTTAACATTCTGCTGCCAACTTAGTGATAGAAAAATAATTTCTAAGCTACCTTTACGGTAGTTAACGCAATATTACTATACCATCAAAAGTTCAATCATTTCTAATCTACCTATATGGCAGTAATTTGTAACTATGTTGAGTGTGAAGTAGTTACAGATTTCTAATCTACCTATTCGATAATTAACAGAGGAAAAAGGATATTTTACAATCAGCTTTATTTCTAGGCTACCTCTAATTCTAGTACTAATCATCTATCACTATATACTGTATGCATATATCAAACACTATTGGTAAAAGTTTATAGCTTTAACCTATAACCAACTTAGTAAACCCTTATAGGGTAATTTATTGACTTTACCAAGCTATTTTTCTATACTAAAAGAACATTGATATATATTTTTTATAGACACTATCTATAGTAGATAGTTTTTTTTATACTAATACACTAGTGATGATAACTAACGTGTAGCAAGTGTATATGTATCGATATTTTTATTGTTATACAAATAATTTATAAACGAGGTGATATCTATGGCGATTTATAATGGTAGAGTATCATCGATTAATAAAAGTGAAGTAAAACGATATGCCGGACTGAGACATGCTGAAAATTTTCCTGAACACTATGTTGATGAAGCTTGTAAAGAAATTCAATTATTAGCAAATCCAAAAGGTATTTATCAAGAGTATTCCTATAATGCAACTACCTATACCATTGAAAGTAATCCCCCTATTGTTGTAGAGGGTACATCGATTCGCAATCATTTAGCAAATGCTACTAAAGTATTTGTGCTAGCTGTAACGATTGGTGAAGCCGTAGAAATACGAAGCGCTGAATTATTTAAAGAAGGAAATTATACAGTCGGTTTACTCGTTGATGCCGCCGCTACCACTGCGGTAGAACAAGTAGCTGATCAAGTAAATGAAATTATTAACCGTTTGGCTAAGAAAAATGGCTATACTCCCACTTGGCGTTTTAGTCCCGGTTATGGCAATTGGCCTTTAGAAGTACAAAAAGACTTGGCGTCGATTATAAAAACAGAAGAAATCAATCTATCTGTAACCGATACCTTTTTATTATTTCCTAGAAAATCGGTAACTGCTATTATTGGTTGTATGCCTGGCACTACTACGACTACAACCAAGCGAGGTTGTACATCCTGTTCGCAAAAAAATTGTCAATCTCGTAAAACCTCTATGGAATAATGGAATGATTGCTTTCTACTAAGCAATTCTATATAGTATATTCTGAATTGCTTATTGACGTAGAATAACTAGCGTTCCATTCTATTTCAATCGATGTCATATAGATTTCGATTACTGAATTTCTTAACCTATAAACGTATCTTATATATCTTATTGTATTTGATACTTTCAAGTATCTTATGATGAGAACATCTTACTATGCTTATTATTTTATAATATTAAAATATTATTATTCGATGGAAATGTATTACTTATAATCGAATACAACCAAGCGAGGTTGTACATCCTGTTCGCAAAAAAATTGTCAATCTCGTAAAACTTCTATGGAATAATGGAATGATTGCTTTCTACTAATCAATTCTATATAGTATATTCTGAATTGCTTATTGACGTAGAATAACTAGCGTTTCATTCTATTTCAATCGATGTCATATAGATTGTACTGAATTTCTTAGCTTGGTTAACGTATCTTATTTTATTTTGATACTCTTAACTATCTTATAGTTAGAACATATTACTATTCTGACTTTGTTTATAGTATCTCACTTATCTTACTTATTTTATTTATCTTAATTTTATGAAAGTTAACTGTAGTGCACATAAAACAATTTGTACTACAATAACTATGATGATATTTCTATTGTTTACAATGATCCCTAATCGAATCACTAGGAGATGTATATATGCTTATTTTTGATGGTGCTATGGGCACGATGTTACAAGCCGCTGGCTTACAAGAGGGCTATTGCCCAGAATTATTTAATATTGAACGACCAGAGGTAGTAAAACATATTCATACAGAATATTTACAGCATGGAAGTGATATTATTACCACCAACACCTTTGGTGCGTGTTCTTTAAAATTAGAGGATTATCAATTATCTCATCGTGTAAAAGAAATTAATACAGCGGCCGTTAAGATAGCTAAAGAAGCGATTGCTGAATGTAAACCATCTGCCAAAGTAGCTGGTGATTTAGGACCTACTGGTAAATTTATCGTTCCTCTTGGTAATATTCCTTTTGATACTATTTATAACACCTATTATGAGCAAGCCTTAGCCTTAATAGAAGCTGGTGTGGACTATATTATTATTGAAACAATTATTGATATTCAAGAAATGCGTGCAGCCCTATTAGCCGCCAAAGATGCACGGGACTTTCACAAAAAAACAAAGGAAGACGTACAAATTATCTGTCAATTTTCTTTCAGTGAAGATGGTCGTACAATTACTGGGACTACCCCAGAAGGAGCGGCCATTTTGCTAGAGGCAATGGGCGCTGATATTATCGGTATCAATTGTTCCTTAGGTCCTGTACAAATTGCACCTATGATTAAAGCGATGGCATCCGTCACTAATTTACCCCTCATAGCCCAAGCGAATGCAGGTATGCCGGTATTAGTAAACAAGAAAACGGTGTTCCCTTTAAATCCAACGGATATGGCATCCCATATTACCGATATTATTGATGCTGGTGCTACCTATATTGGTGCTTGTTGTGGTAGTACACCAGAACATATTCAAGAAATCGCCACCATAGCACGTCACTATCAAGCACAACCTCGTCCTATCGTTGAACCTTTTACCGCTTTGACAAGTCGGACACAAATTTTACGATTAGGTCAAGAGCAAGAACCTGTTATCATCGGTGAACGAATTAACCCAACGGGACGTAAAGTGCTCGCCAAAGAGTTGCGCGAAGGTAACTTTATGATGGTAAAACGCGATGCCTTAGCCCAAGTTGAAGCAGGCGCCTCTATTCTAGATGTAAATATGGGTGTTGGTGGCGTTGATCAAGCGCCTTTGATGGAACGCGCCATTTGTGAATTATCCATGTTAGTAGAAACGCCTTTATCCATCGATACACTCGATCCTAAGGCATTAGAAGTAGGCTTAAAAAACTATCCTGGTCGACCTTTAATCAATTCTGTTAATGCAGAACCAGAACAAATAAAAGCCGTTATGCCCTTGGCAAAACGATATGGCGCAGCTTTGCTCTGTTTACCGTTAAGTAGTGGTGATTTACCAGAAACTGCAGAAAAACGCATCGAATTGGCAAAAAAAATTGTTACCCAAGCCTATGAATATGGTTTAAGACCAAATGACTTACTCTTGGATCCATTGGTATTAACACTTGCTTCTGGTGATGAAAGTGCGAAACAAACACTGCGTACATTACAATTATATAAAAAGCACTTTGGATTTCCTACAGTGATGGGTCTATCGAATATATCCTTTGGTATGCCACAACGCCCTTACTTAAATTCTCAATTTTTAACCATGGCCTTAGCCAGTGGCTTAACTACACCGATTTTAAATCCATTAAATTATCCTGTAAAAAAAGCCTTTATCACTGCTAAAACATTATTAGGTTGGGATTCTGGAGCCGCTACTTTTATCAAAGAATATGGCTATGAATCCGAAGATACCAGTACCCCGGTAACTGTGAAAGAAACGAATCCATCAAAATTTACCAGTGATAATCCCATCGATATGATTCAACATTGCGTAGAACAGGGAGAAAAAGAGGCGATTATCCCCTTAATTGAAACAGCCCTATCTGATGGCATAGATCCTCTCATCATCACCAAACAAGGATTATCTGAAGCCATGAATGTGGTAGGTGACAAGTTTGGATCTGGTAAATTATTTTTACCCCAAGTAATGCTAGCAGCCGAAACAATGCAAGCGGCCTTTCAAACGATAAAACGCGTCTTACCAGCTGATACGTCATTAGAAAAAGAAACTGTCATCGTTGCTACGGTAAAAGGTGATATTCACGACTTAGGAAAAAATATTGTAGCTGCTTTATTAGAAAATAACGGATATCGCATTATCGATTTAGGAAAAGATGTGGACCCTACTACAATTGTGGATGCTGTCAAAGAACATAAAGCAGCCTTGGTTGGCATTTGTTCCTTAATGACCACCACTATGCCTCAAATCGACAATACCATTCATGCAATGCGCAGTGCTGGTCTTACTACACCTGTTATGGTAGGTGGTGCTGTATTATCGCAAGAATACGCCGATCAAGCTGGTGCTGACTACTATGCAAAAGATGGTGTCACTGCTGTTAATTTAGCGAATGAATTATTTAAAAATTAATGGCCAACAACACATTTCGATATATTTATATTTATTATCATCGTAGGTAGGAGTCTTACTATGACATTACGAGAAAAACATGAACAACATCAATTTACTATTACTGTAGAGCTAGATCCCCCTAAAAGCAGCTCTGCGCAAAAAACCTTTGACGAAGCAAAGCGATTACAAGGAAAAATTGATGCCATTAATATCGCCGACAGTCCTATGTCGAATATGCGTATGAGCCCTATTGCCCTATCCCATTTATTACAATCCCAATCCAATGTAGAAACAATTTTTCATTTAACTTGTCGTGATCGAAATATTATTGGTTTACAATCTGAATTATTAGGGGCTGCCGCCTTAGGTGTTCACAATATTTTAACCTTAACTGGTGACCAGCCAACTAATGGCGATCATCCACAAGCAAAAGCCGTATTTGAAGTAGATTCTATGGGATTATTGCATATTGCTTCATCACTCAATGAAGGTCATGATCTAGCAGGTAATCCATTAGATGCACCCACTAATTTTTACATTGGTACCACCGGCAATCCTTGTGCTGATGATTTAGTAGCAGAAAAAGAAAAAATTAAGAAAAAAATAGATAATGGCGCTCAATTTATACAAACGCAACCCATTTATGATTTAGAAAAAGCAAAACGTTTTATCGATAGCATGGCCTCTCTCAACATACCAATTATGTTAGGATTAATTCCTTTAAAAAGTTATAAAATGGCCACTTATTTAGATACAAAAGTACCAGGTATTACGATTTCAAAATCCATCTTAGAACGCGTAAAAATAGGCGGTAAAGAGGCCGGACTTGAAGTGGCAATAGAAACCCTTCAAGAAATAAAAAAAATTGCTCACGGCGTTCATATTATGCCTCTTAATGATATTGATACCGTCTTGCATCTGATTGATAATGTGTAGTATATGTAATCCTATGGTATAATGAAATCATATACATGTGATTAGATGATATGTATCATCCATCCACATCTCAATTAAGTTCTATCATCTAAACGAGGAATGTCATGAAAACATTACTAACAGGAATTATTTTATCAATCATTGTGCTCTGCTTTGGTGGTTTTTTATTTGCCTACGGCAATAATCCAGCAGAACCACATTTTATTATCCGAGGAATTGGTCTACTCTTAATTACCTATTCCTTATTAATGCTCTATCATACATGGAAACTGGTCTATAAGAAAAATAAATAGCTTCTTGCATCGTACACTATATATGCTACTATGGGATGACATCATATGTATCCTATGAAAGCTCCCCTATGTTCCTAAAAATGATATAAAGCTTTTCCAAACGAAAATGAAAAGGCAAGTTGATGACATACCATCAACTTGCCTTTTCGTGTATATAAATTATTATTATTGTTACGTTAAGTAAAAAAGATACATATTTATTTAGCTAGTTTTGGTTCAATTAATTGTTTGCATATTTCAATATATCTATCTTGACCATATAGACAAGTGTCTAATAAATATCCTTTTTCTTTATTATATTCATTTAACCCTCGCATATAATAAGGCTTCATATCTTCCATAATAATAAATGGTGTTATATTGTGTTTCAAACACTCTTTGAAAGCAATAAGGCGACCTGTTCTGCCATTACCATTTTGAAAAGGATGAATTTTTTCAAAACCTACATGAAACGTAACAATATCATCTAATGATTTAGATTGTATTTGATGATAATTTGTAAGCAAATTTTTCATTAACGTTGAAACTTCTGATGGATCAGCTGTTTCAACTGTACTTCCGATTAAATTCGGTACAGCTTTGTATTCGCCAACATTAAAATAACTTTCTTGAGCTTCCTCCGTGCCTACAGTTAACATGCCTTGAATTTTTTTTATAAATTCTTCTGAAAGACTATCATTCGCATGATCTAACATATAATTAAACGCATTAAAATGATTGGAAGTTTCAATAACATCATCGCTATAAATCACTTCATCTTTATTAGGAAAAATTGTTTTTGTTTCAAATAAAGATCTAGTTTGTTCTTCTGATAATCTACTACCTTCAATAACATTACTATTGTACGCCATATTAATTTGAGTATAATGATAAATTCCGCTTTTATTTTTATATACTCTCTCTTTTTCTAAATGTTGTAAAATAAGTTGTCCTTGACACGTCCAATCAATCATAATGTATTCTCCCATAAAATAGTTTATATATTTACAGTGTTATTATTGTATAGTATTACTTCATATTGCTTTACCAGTCGATACAATATCCCCTGTGTGAACATAACCATTTAATTACCTCTACCTCTTTTTTATACTCACTCGAATATAGCCCTAACTTCATCGTTCTAGACCGTCATTTTCTTTTGGTTTAGAAAATGTAATTTTAAGAGTAGTTGTTTTAGTTTTTTGTTCTAAATCTTTTTGTATGGCAATTAATATATTTTTTTCTTTGCTATATGTAATATTAAAGTACTTTTCTAATGCATTAATTGTATTAAGCCCTAATTTAGGAACTTCATTAGTTATAGTTTTCCACAAAACTCGCTCATCAATACCAAGATATGCGTATGCTAGTCGATTTCTCATCCCAATAATATCTTTTGCATGATTACTAGTAACTTCTTCTGCTATATCAGCGTTTAAATGATTTACAGATTCTCCAATATGCATAAGAGGCGGAATAAAAGAATCTCTTATGAAATCATCATTTGAAAAAGTCATTTTATTAAAATTTATTCGTTTTAAACGATTAGAAATAATGATAGTTAGGTCCATAATTTCTTCTAAATTGATTTTATCTTGTACAGTTCCATTTTTCATAAATTTATCCTTTTTTTGTTAAAAATAAAAGCTTTAAATCTTGTTTAATGTGATTATAAAACCGTTTATTTTTATATAACGAATGCAATGTTTTTAAATCAACAGGAACATTTAACAAAGTTGATAATTCATTTTGCATACATTCTAAATCCAAATAACTAATGACATCAGGTAAATCAATAATTAAATCTACATCACTTGTTTCTGTTTCTTCTCCTCTTGAATAGGATCCAAACAAATAACATTCTTGAATGGGCCATTTTTTTGCTACCAACATAACGGCATGTATAATTTCTTCTCTTGTTACCATACTAAATTTATTCACTCCCAAAATACGTATTCCATAAACTATTAAATGTTTCTTCATCAATAACATGGCCATAATAATTGGCTTTTAAACTAGATTGCAATTCTTCAATCCAAATATCTAAATCTTTTCCAGTTTCTACAGCTAATTCAAATGATTTTATGTCGTCTTGAAGAGATTTTCTTAAACACTTTATATCCATATAATAATCTCCTTTATATATCGAACTATATCATTATAATAGAATAGAATAGTATCTTATATATATTATATAATTTTTTTAATATATATAATACTATACAACAACACATATCAATAAGAATACTTTTTAACGTAAAAATAAAATAAATAAAAAAGGACGCCAACACCGACCTTTTTCTGTATATCTTTATAATTTCATTTTTTCTGCTTATAATAAATCTACCATACATCTTGTAACATCCTGAATACGTATCATGCTAAACCATCCTATGCATCCTATAGAAGCTCTCCTATATTCATATAAAATGATACAAAACTAAAAAAAGAAAAGGCAAGTTGATGACATACCATCAACTTGCCTTTTCGTTTACATATATCTACTAAAATACTTAATGCATACTATCGTCTTATATAGTACTATGCATTCATAATTCGTTTATATATGCTTATACTTCATCTATTTAAGTTAAGAAACCATGAATCATATATCTATTAAACTACTTCATACGTATACTATCTTCTTATATAGCAGTTGTACATTCATAATTCATTTTTACGTTCTTCCCCTTCATCAATTCAGAAGAAATTTTTGTATAGAGTTCTTTTTACCACTAGAATGTTTGTATAGAATTGTTTCTACCACTAGTAAGAAACGATAGAGATATTAGCTTATACTACTTTCAAATCCCCTCGTATCACCCGTAGTATATATGTTATACGTACTGTCGATGAATCTACCAATCAATACCCATGTAGGATAGGTAATTACTCATCATAATTTCGTGATAGGTCGATAGCTTGTAATGGAATCACTTTTGTATGATGTGTCCATTTATAACCTAGGTACGTAGCAAAGAATACCGGTAATCCGATATAGGCTACACTCACACCATACCAGTCAATTTCATCGCCTATGAAAGCAGAATAATTTTGCCCTGCAATAATAAATATACATAACGCTAAGGCTAATAAGGGACCAAATGGAAATAATGATGCCTTATAAGGAATATGGCTCAATGGTTTATTCTGCGCTTTAAAGGCCCGGCGGAATCGATAATGGGAAATGGCAATACCAACCCAGGCAATGAAACCACTCATACCGCTAATATTAACAATCCAACTATAGGCTGTACCTTCTCCAATCAAGGACGTTAAAAAGGCAAATAACCCTAATGAAGCCGTTAATAAAAGTGAATTAACGGGAACACCTCGTTTATTGACACGGCCAAAACAAGCCGGCGCTTGACCTTCTTTTGATAAAGCATATAGCATGCGCGTAGATGCATATAAACCAGAGTTGCCCGCCGATAATACGGCTGTTAAAATGATGGCATTCATAAAGCTGGCTGCAAAAGTAAATCCAAATCGATCAAATACGAGCGTAAAAGGACTAATGGAAATGTTTTCTACACTACTATTTAATAGATTAGAATCTGTATAAGGAATTAAAAATCCAATCACTGTAAATGCGCCAATATAAAAGAGTAAAATGCGCCAAAATATAGTATTAATGGCTTTAGGAATATTTTTTTCTGGATCTTCTGATTCGCCAGCCGCTACACCGATCAATTCTGTACCTTGAAAGGAAAAGCCGGCTACCATAAATATCGTTAAAATAGCCCCTACGCCGCCTACGAATGGTGCATCACCAACTACCCAGTTAGTAAATCCTGGAGACTCGCCTCCAACGCCTAATATGAGCATGAAACCGGCAAATAAAAATACGAGCACTGTAATTACTTTGATACCGGAAAATATATACTCACTTTCACCAAACGAACGGGTCGATAAATAATTTAGTGTAAATAAAAGGATTAAAAAGATAGCACTCCATACAATGGCTGGTGTATCAGGGAACCAATATTTCATAATGAGCGCCCCGGCTACTAATTCAGCGGCTAAGGTAATGGCCCAATTGAACCAATAATTCCACCCTAAAGCAAACCCAAACGCCTTATCAACGTACCGCGTCGCATAGGTGCCAAAAGACCCCGATACAGGCAGATACGTCGCCATTTCTCCCAAGCTAGTCATGAGAAAATATACCATAAGGCCGATTAATCCGTAGGCTACTAAGGCACCACCTGGGCCAGCAGTACTAACAACTTCACCACCGGCTACAAATAATCCGGTGCCGATAGCTCCACCGAGAGCAATCATATTCATGTGCCTAGCTTTTAAACTTCGTTTTAACTGTTTTTGTTCACTCATAACCTAATTCGCCTCCATTATAAGTCAAGGTTACGAACTAAGTTAGCATTGTCTTCGATAAACTTACGACGTGGTTCTACTTTATCACCCATAAGTATCGTAAAAATTTTATCAGCTTCTAAGGCATCTTCTAAACTAACTTGCAATAATGTTCTATTTTCAGGGTTCATAGTTGTTTCCCAAAGCTGCTCAGGATTCATCTCCCCTAAACCTTTATAGCGTTGAATTGTATAATTGTCGCGACCTACATCATCTAATTTAACTTTTAATTCATCATCACTATACACATACCAATGACTTTTCCCTTTTTTGATTTGATAGAGTGGTGGTTGTGCTATAAATACACGACCATTTTCAATTAACGGTTTCATGTACCGATAAAAGAACGTTAATAGTAATGTACGAATATGAGCCCCATCCACATCGGCATCGGTCATGATAATGATTTTATGATATCTGCTCTTATCTAAATCGAATTCATCAGCAATCCCCGTACCAAAAGCAGTAATCATGGATCGTATTTCTGCATTCGCTAAAATTTTATCTAATCGTGCTTTTTCTACATTTAAAATTTTACCGCGCAATGGTAAGATGGCTTGATATCGTCTGTCACGACCTTGTTTAGCACTGCCGCCGGCAGAGTCCCCTTCGACTAAATAAATTTCAGTCATTAACGGATCTCGTTCCGAACAATCCGCTAATTTACCTGGCAATGAACTAATTTCCAAAGCATTCTTACGACGTGTTAATTCACGAGCTTTTCGAGCTGCTTCACGTGCTCGATTCGCCATCGCCGATTTTTCGATAATCTTTTTCGCATCTGCTGGATGTTCTTCTAAAAAGGTGCGTAACCCTTCCGATACAATGACATCGGTAATCCCTTTCACTTCGCTATTGCCGAGTTTACCTTTTGTTTGTCCTTCAAATTGTGGATTTAATACTTTCACGCTAACGATAGCCGTTAACCCTTCACGCACATCATCACCGGTTAAGTTATTTTCATTATCTTTTAACAAACCAGTTTTACGCGCATAGTCATTTAAAGTACGTGTTAAGGCACTGCGGAAACCACTTAGATGCGTTCCTCCATCAATCGTATTAATATTATTAACAAAGCTTAGTATGTTTTCGCTATAACTATCGTTGTATTGCATAGCCACATCGACAACTACGTCATCTTTTGTATTTTCAATATGAATAATATTAGGATTGATGGCTTCCTTGTTTTCATTTAAGAAGGTAATGAATGAGGAAATACCCCCTTCATAGTGAAAGCTTTCTACCCGCGGTTCTTGTTGTCGATAATCGGTTAAGGTAATCCGCAATCCTTTATTTAAAAAGGCTAATTCTTGTAAGCGTACTTTCAGTGTATCAAAGTCAAACACAGTCGTTTCAAAAATATCTGCATCTGGTTTGAAGATAACCGTTGTACCTGTATGATCAGTAGTACCAATTTGTGTAAGTTCACTCGTTTTATGACCACGAGAAAATGTAATTTCGCGAATGATAGAATCTTGATGTACTTGTACACGGGTCCATTCGCTCAAGGCATTAACGACGGAAATCCCCACGCCATGAAGACCACCGGACACTTTGTATCCGCCACCACCAAATTTACCACCAGCATGTAATTTAGTGAGTACTAATTCTACCGCTGGAATTCCTGATTCATGGATACCACAAGGAATACCGCGACCATCATCAACTACTGTAACGCTATTGTCCTCATGAATCGATACTTCAATATGCGTCGCATACCCTGCCAAAGCTTCGTCTACACTGTTATCAACAACTTCATAGACTAGATGATGTAAGCCTCGAATGGATGTACTACCAATATACATACCTGGTCTCATGCGTACAGCATCCAAGCCCTCCAGAACTTGAATATTCTGGGCTCCGTAATTTTGATCGGACATTCAGTACCTCCTACTATTAATTATGAAAGAATCATCATACTCATAGTGTATGACATGATGATATGAATAACAAAAATCGTCTAACTTTAATTATACAATAGATTGCATAGAAATTATACCATTAAATTCATCGAGTCGACTCATCAGTGTTTGTACAGTAACCGGTGATGTATAGACCGCCGTAGTCGTGACAATATACGTTTTTATCGGTTCCTCTCGACTAGCATGAATATACTCTTCTTCTGGTATCCCATACCCTAGGAGAGGTTCTCTCTTATCCATCAAATCCTCTACACGAAGTATGGCAATAATATCACATGCGGCTACAGCTATGTCATTTCCTATATGCATATACATTATATATCCTCTTTCTCACGATATACGCCGGCCTGACGTAACCGTTCTAGCTGCTCATCTGATAAGTAGTTAGAACGTCGTTTATGGCACAAATTAATCACATGGTCATCCGTTAATTCCTCTGGTCGTTTAAACGTCAATAACATGGCCGTCATATACATATCCTGTCTACTTACGGATCCATGATAAATACGATCCAAATAGAAATATAATAATTCTGAACGAGCTCTATTAAACTCGTCCAATGTGCATTGACCATAGTTAATAATTTCATCATATTTCATATACGGCCTTTCTTGTAAGGCAGATTTAATCGCACTAATGCGATATCTATCGTGTTTCGATTTACAATTGGCACATATCTTGTGATCACTATGCATCCAATTACCACAGTTAGGACATCGTACATAGCCCTGTTTTTGTAAATAGTGGTTCTTTTTTTCTTGCTCAATTTGAATCTTTTTCGTAATCGCTTGCAACCGTTTGTTATCCGTCAACGCACAAATGCGATCAATTCGTTCGACTGATGCATCTGGTATTGTAAGTTTAGAAAAATTAATCCGCCCCGTCGGTATATGTGGCAAATCAATATCACTTGGCGTGGCTGTTTCTTTTACAAAACTATGGCGATACATAGTGAGTTGTATGGTAGTAATTACCGATTCTTTATAATACTCATTAATACACCGTAACAACTGTCTTTGCTGCATTTGTAATTGTTGCATCCACGCAGATGTATAGGCACAAATCACAATCTTAGGCGGCTCGATAGCAAGTACCTTCGTATGTGCTGCTATGGTAGGTCCCACAACCGATTGCCAATGATGTATAAGACTATGCAATCGAAATGGTTGCACCATATGAAACTCTTCATCTAAGGTGCGAGGTAAACAAGTATCCACCGATTCGAACTGATTATGCTGCCTACGGCGCCTCTTATGTTCTATCTCCTCCATCCTCTTCACCTCCACACGCAATGTACTGTACATTTCCTAGTTGTTGAAAGTCCGTAATATCCGTAGTTGTTATTACCGTTTGTATCCGTCGATGAATAAATTTGATTAGATTAGATCGCCGCGCTTCATCTAATTCACTGAGTACATCATCTAATAACAAAATGGGATATTCCCCAACTTCTGATTTTATAAATTCTAATTCGCTAAGTTTCAACGATAAAATAGCCGTTCGTTGTTGCCCTTGAGATCCAAATTTTTTTAAATCCTTAGCACCTGAAAAAAAACATATATCATCACGATGAGGTCCTATAGTAGTTTGTAAACGCTTTTGATCTATCTCCCGATTTTCTTGTAATAGCGCTAATAATTCCTCTTTCGTGGTGACTAACGTATTATCCGTCATATACGGTTGCTTGTAATAGAGCGTTAGATTTTCTAATCCATCCGTTAATTTACGATTCATTAAATCAATGAGTAAATTAATTTTTTTTAAACTCTCTAATCGCTTCTGTATTAAAAAGCTCCCCAAATCAGCCAATTGTTCGTCCCATTCCTCTAAGGATATTTTAGTTTTTCCTTTCCCCTGTTTCAACACATAATTGCGTTGTTGTAACACGCGATTGTATTGTAATAGCTTATGATAATAAGTCGAACTCGTTTGTGATAATTCCAAATCGATAAAACGTCGTCGTCCTGAAGGGCTTGCTTTAATTAACTGTAAATCTTCTGGAGAAAAAATAACCGTATGTAACGTTCCCAATAATTCTTTTTGCGTAATCTTAGTGTTATTTAAAAGAATCTCTTTGCTTCCTTGTTTATATAATTTAATGTGCAACGTATGCAAGGTATCTTTTTTTTCAAAACTAATAATAATACTTGCCTGATCCATAGGAACCATCAATAAATCAGACGTATCATTCGTACGATGACTTTTACCAATTGTTCCCACATAGATGGCTTCTAATATATTCGTTTTTCCTACCCCATTGGCACCATATAAAACAATGCTATCTGGATTCAATTCACACTGATAGTGCTTATAATTTCTAAACTGAAATAATTGAAGCGATGTAATATGCACTATACTTCCTCACTCACAACTGTAATCGTTGCCACATCAACTACCTCTACCACGTCATGAGGTCTAATTTTTTTTCGTTTTTCCTGGCACCGTACATGATTAACCAAAATAGCTTGCGCCTCTAATAATTCCTTAATTTGTCCACCTGTTCCAATAATACCTTCTAATTTAAGTAATTGATCGAGTTGAATGTATTCTGTGTGGATCCGTGTTGTAATACATTGTGTCATAGTTTGTTCCTATATCTTTCCCTATCATTCTATATATGTCCATTATACAAGGGCAATTGTGAATATTTTCTGTATATTTATTAGTATATCAATGATAATATCTATAAAAAACTTTAATATAACCATACTGGAATCTATCACTATCCACGTGGTTATGTGTATAACTGATTGCTATTAATTAGTTCGTACTGGTGTTACCACATAGGTATAATTGCTATTATTATCTTGGCGGATGACTACAGGACCATTTTCTTTTAAATACAAATGAATTAATTCCCCTGTACTATGGCGAAGAATATCACTAATATAACGGCCATTGAAAGAAATGGTAAATGGTTTTCCCTTAAATTCACATGGTACTTCTTCCTTCGCCATTCCCACTTCCGAGTTTTGACTCGATAAAATCACATGTTGTTCATGCCAATCATAGCGAATTACATTATAACTAATATCTTTAGCTAATAAAGAAACGCGATCTACAGCGCCTGCAAATTCTCGACGGTTTACGATGGCGCTCGAATCAAATTGCGCGGGAATAACTTTTGTGTAATCTGGATAGGTTCCTTCAATTAAGCGTGAAATAATATAGATAGAATCGAACAAAAATACAATTTGCGTACGATTCCATATAATACGAATGATGGATGGTGCATCTACTGGTAATAAGCGTGATACTTCGGCTAAGGTTTTTGTAGGAATAATAAAACGAGTCGATGTGGCTGCCGATTCAGGAATTGTTATTTTTTTCACAGCCATTCTATGCGTATCGGTAGCAACCATTGTAATTTCATTATTGTTAATTTCTAGTAAGGCCCCAGAAAATACAGGACGATCATCATCCGTAGCTGCTGCATAATTGGTTAAGGTGATTAATTCCTTTAAATCCATAGAATCAATGTCGATATGATGTTCATCGTGAATTTGTTCTACTAGAGAAAAATCATTTTGATGTAAGGTAACTAAACTAAAATCAGATGAAGCTGCTGTTATTTTTAATGTATTAGTCCCTTCTTGTTGTTGTAATTGAATTGTATCACTTGGTAACTTTCTGATTAATTCTTGAAAGTAGCGCGATCCTACAACCAATGTACCTGGTTCAATAATTGTGGCATCGATGGTAATTTTTATACCTAATTCAAAATCATTGCCTTGTAATTCTACTTGATTTTGTTTTGTTGTAATATAAATGGCACCTGGTACATTAGAATTTGTTTTATTTTGAGATACTTTTTGTAATACATTGATAGCTTTTTGTAAATTTTCTTTAGGAAATAATATATTCATGATAAGTCCTTTTTTAGTAATAACGATATAAGTTATGAATCTATTACCTTTTTTGGTTGATAGATAAAAATAGTAGTTTTAGTAATAGGGGTTGTTGATAAGTGAATAAGTTTCTCTAGGTGTGATGACATGTGGATTTGTGGATAGGCGTATCTATGTGTATATGTGCTACATAGTTATCCACATATCCTCGTATAGTTTGATTATTGCTGAGTTATACACAATTATCCACAACTTATCCACCATGCTATGAACAACTATTTATTTTTTCACGTATTTCATCAATCATACGGCGTGTATTGTTATTTCTATCGTTTCGATCGATTTCACGACAAATCTTTTCGTATGCATGTAATATGGTGGTGTGATCTTTTTTACCAAAAGCACTCGCAATTTGCGGATAACTTTCATTAATTAACTCACGACATAGATACATGGCAATTTGTCGAGGAAATACATATTGTACATTTCTTTTTTTACTTAATAAATCGGATTTCTTGATTTTAAAATAATCAGCAATAAAATCTTGGATAAACTCGATGGTGACTAAGTGAACCGGTTTATTTTTGATTAAATCTGCCAATACACGCAATGCATAGTCCATATCGATATGGTTTAATTTTCCCTCTAACGATGCAGCACCAATTAATCGATTAAAAGCACCTTGTAATTTACGAACATTTTCATTAAATTGTTCGGCAATAAAGGTAATGACTTTTTGATCAATTTGCAAGTCTGGCGCTTTTACTCGTTCTTTATCGATGTTGGCCCTCAAAATGGCTGTTCGTGTTTCAAAGTCCGGTTGTTCAATGGTAACAATCATAGCAGCTTCAAAGCGTGACCGTAAGCGATTTTCCATTTTCACCATATCTTTCGGCAAAATATCGCTGGTGAGGACAATTTGTTTCTTATTGGGACTATCTAACAGAGCATTAAAGGTGTGGAAAAATTCTTCTTGTGTACTTTCTTTGTTTTGTAAAAATTGGATATCATCAACGAGGAGTACATCAATATTGCGAAAGGTGTTTCTAAAACTTTCATTTTGCTTATCTTTTAAAGAATTAATAAATATATTGGTAAAATTTTCACTCGTAATACACATGACCTTTAAATGTGGTTTCGTTTCCATAATTCGATTGCCAATAGCATGCATTAAATGCGTTTTACCAAGTCCCGATTGGCCATAAATAAATAATGGATTGTACCGTTCGCCAGGTTGTTCGCCCACATATTGTGCTGACGCATAGGCTACACGATTTGAATTACCATTAATAAAGCTTTCAAAGGTAAAAGCAGGATTTAAATTCGATTCCGTTAGGTCGATAATTTTGTTGGTGCTTGGAGTAGGTGCTGGTTCCGTTGGTGCTGTATCGACGGGCATGACAAATGGTTTTTCATCGGGAAACAATTGAAACGCACTTTGATGATCACTAGGGTGTGGATCAATATAAACGGGATCATCATAGAGTGACTGCGAATTATTTTGAATTTGCTCTACCGTAGTTGTTGGTGGTATTGATACAGTTGGTGTTTGTGAAACCGTTGGTTGTGATGGAGCTATATTTTGTTGATACGAGGTAGCATCGTCAGACATAGGCGGTAGTGGTTCATTCGTGTCTTTCGTAGGTGGTACGGGCGATGGGGATGTCGCTTCTTCTGATTGCTCAGGGCTTTGAAAAGAAATAATGGAAATATTGACAACCATACCGCATGCTTCGTTGGTAGCTTCTTGTAATTTGTTGTAAATCGGTTTGTTTTTTTCTATAAAAGGTTTTAAATAATTTTGAATCACACCTACAGTAAGGGTGGTGTCGGTTAATGAAACGGGTAACAGTCCCGTATGAATCGATGTTTCCCATAATTCTGGGTTCATAGTTTGTTTGGTAATAGTTAATATTTTTTCCCAAATAGATCCTAAATCCTGATTGGCCATACATAATTCCTTTCTATAACATATATGTGGATAGGTGTATAGGTTGATTGTGGATAAATCATAATTTCTATATAAAAATATACCCGAAAGTTTAGTAAAATTCAAGTCTTAGTGAAACTATTACACCATGTGTATAACTTGTGTATAATCTGTGAAAATAATGAGTATATCCTGTGGTTGTGTAAAGTATAATAATTTTTACTATCAATTTAATATGTTTTATTTGAATAATTAAAAAAAGCGAATCTTTATAAAATATAGTAAAGATTCGCTTTATACTTAATAATATATATATTATGGAGTTATAGAACATTAAAAATTATATTTACATCCTATAAAATAAGATCGTTTAAATCCAGGTATTACGGTATATACACCTTCGCTAGCGTATTCATAATATTCAGTATTTAATAGATTTGTTATACCACCATATATATTTAAAGTCTTATATTTATAATCAAGATTCAAATCAATAATAGAATGTGATCCAACAATACCATCTTCTTCTTTTTTAGAGTCACTTAAGAAATTATTATAAGATCCTATATATGTATATTTTAGTCCAGTAGTTAATTTATCATTAACTTTATATTCTGCATGAATTGATAATTTATGTTTTGGAACTTTTTGTAATCCACTTCGTGTATAATCAATTTCTGTATCAGGATGTTCTTGTATAAACTTTTTACCTGTTTCGTTATATTCACTAAATCCTTTTAAGTAAGTATAATTTTCTTTTAATGTCCATTTACCAAAATATTGTCCTAATGAAATATCAAAACCTTTACGAGAAGTTTTTAATAAATTTTTTGTTAACATTGATAGACCGTAGTCATCTAATGTATAAAATCTATTCATTTGATTATTAGTGTAGGATGAAAATAATGTAACATTAATCGATGAAATTCCTATGTTGTCACGCCACCCTAGTTCGTATAAATTAAATTTTTCATCTTCTGCACTAGTGGCTACATATTGATTTATACCATTAACTTTTATTTGATCAGTAATTTGTAATCCATCAGGACTTGTAAATCCTTTTTCAAAACGAGCATATATATTACCAGTTTTATTATAATTATAGGCTATAGATAATTCACTAGCTGTATTCCATCTATTGTCAGTGTCATTACCAGAAACATTACGAGCAGCATGTTTATCATAAGTCCACTCTGTTTTATCACGTCTGATTCCTTGAGTAAATGTCCATTTATTTTTATTTAAAATATTTAAAATATAAATAGCTGAATTCTTTTTATGATAATAAAAGCTTAAAGGAACTTCTTTATATATTTTTTGTTGATAATTTATTGACTTATAGTCATTATAATTAAGATTAGCTTTTTGACTGTAAATATCTAAACCTACTAATAAATCATTTTTTAATCCATAATTATAATCAAATTTTAATTTAACTCCTTTAGTATCATGATTCATTTTTCTGTAATCAGTATCATTATTTCGATAATATCCAGTATTATAGAAAAAATCACCTGTAACATATAAATTTTTATTAATATCCTTATGATAAGTCATGTTATATGAGGTTAATTCTCGATTTCCATTTAAATAATCTGGACGTACTGTTTCTATTTTATGGCCATCTTTATCTAATCCTAATGTAAATTTTTGTAATTTAGGAACATAATTATAGCCTTCTTGTTTCAATTTTTTTGAATTAACACTACCAACATAATTACTTTTTTCATCTAAAAAACTATATCTAAAAGTGATATCTTGTGAATTGTCAAATTTATAGGTAAGTCCTGTATAATAATAATCGCTATGTCGATACGTATTTTTAAAATATAAATTCCTATGTAATTTATTATATCCAGCTTGGATACTTAGATTATTATTTATTTTATTCCCTACATTAATACCTAATCTATGGCCCTGCGAATTAAATTCTGTAGTGATTATATTTTTAGGTTTTTTTATAGATCGTAAATTAGTAGTAATATTAATAACACCACCAGCACTTCCTGAACCATATAAAACGGATCCACCGCCAGGAATAATTTCAATTTTTTCAACTTGCTCAATAGGAACAATATCATAATTAGTTTTCATTGGATGATTGACCATTGTTGTAATGGGAGCACCATCTAACATTACTTGAATATTACGAACTGATTGATCTGAACCTTGTCCACGAATATCAATGTCTCCAGTTCCTGTAGTATTCACGTTAATACTTGTTATATCATTTAATGCATCTGATATCGTACGATAACCTTTATTTTGTAAATCTTTATCACGTAAAACAATAACTTGTTTAGTATTACGTAATCGTTCAATTTCTACATAATCAGATCGTACTTTTATGGGATGTAATTGAACAGGTTGCGTGTCTGTTGCATAAACAGTACTTAACAGTGGTGTAACTATTGTTAATGAACATAGTAGTTGCTTATATAAAAATTTAGTCATAATTTTGACTCCTCTATGTATTCTATTAGTTGAATAATTAATAATGATAAATATTTTCAATTAAAAGTATACATAAATAATTAATTATTGACAATAAGAAGTATGAGAGATTTTATAAATTGTTAGAAGTCTGTAATGAAATATAATAATACATTGTAGAATATAATCAAAGAATTATACGTAATGTATAAAATAAATACATTAAAAATGTATTAGAAGTGTAGTAATAGACATGTACCTATTTGTAAGCAGTGGATACATAAATGAATCGTGTATATATGATTATCATATGGATAAGTTATTTAGAAAATTGTAAAATATATAGACTTATTATGTAATGACATATGAATTTGTAAAATATGAAAATTACACAGAAAAGGAAAGTGTGTTTTGCCTTTTCAAAGGCAATAAAAGAATTATATACAGAGGTAATAAGAATAAAATCGTACTCACGCACCGTGGCAGAATGATGACGTCGAGAGACGTCATAGGGAAGATGGTAATATTTTATATAGCAGAAACGTCTTTATAAGTAAAAAGGAATATATCAAACAAGTAAAATAACGTAAAGTAAGATATAATATGACAAAGACTATTCTTGAATTTACAAGTCTAAACCAAGTTGTATCAGAATACTTCTCAATGTGTTACACATGTGTGACAACTAAGAATTATAAATTTATAGATTTTGATTGACATTTACCAGCGTACACCATATACTTATACTGTTATGGTATAAGTAATCATAAAACATTACGAGGAGGTGTTTTACTAATGAAACGTACTTATCAACCAAATACGCTTTGGAGAAAACGTACTCATGGTTTTCGTGAACGTATGAAAACTATTGGCGGCCGTCTCGTGTTAAAAAGAAGACGTGCAAAAGGCAGAAAAAAATTATCTGCATAATATAATAGCTTTTAGGCAGGAGAAAAAACTTGGCGCTGCTGCCAAGTTTTTCTATTCTATGGTGAATATATGAAGGAAAGAATGAACGGCTTACGGAAAGAACGTAGGATTACTAAAAACAGTGAATATCGTCTTGTATATAAACATGGTAACTATGAAGTCGGTCGTCTTTGCGTTATATATCGTATGCCAGTGGCTAAACAAGCAACGCGAATTGGGTTTGTAACGGGTAAAAAAGTAGGTTGTGCAGTAGAACGTAATCGTGCTAGACGATTACTAAAAGAAGTATATCGTCTACATCAACATGATATTCGAGAAGGCTATCATATTGTGATGGTAGGGCGCGCTAAACTTAGTACAGCTACATACGCGCAAGCAGAAAAAGAAATACTCTATTTGCTAGGGCGTAGTAAACTTATGAAATCATAAAAGAGGCGATACGAGTGCATAGATGGATTACGTATATCAGTAGAGGTATCAATTTCATATTGATTACGTTAGTACGTATATATCAGATAGCTATATCACCATTAAAACCGAGAACGTGTCGATTTTATCCTACATGTTCTACATATACCCTACAAGCATTACAGAAATATGGTCCAGTTAAAGGTAGCATTTTGGGAATCAAGCGGATTATGAAGTGTCATCCCTTTCATAAGGGCGGCTATGATCCATTACCATAATGCACAGTTTTGGAAATACCGAAGTGTCTGTATGGATGAAATTTAGACCATACCATAACCTTATAGGCACGCACAGGACGATAGCTGTATGTTATATTTTGATACAGGAGAAGACTATTGGCAATATTTCAAATTTTAGTTGATTTTATGGCACAATGTGTGACATGGTGCTATCAACTTACTCAATTAGTAGGATTTCCTAGTTATGGTATCGCCATTATTTTATTAACTATCGTTATTAAAGCAATTTTGGCACCATTAACAGTTAAACAAATCAAATCCATGAAGGGCATGGCTGAATTACAGCCTAAAATGAAAGAAATTCAAGAAAAGTATAAAAGTGATCCACAACGGGTGCAACAAGAAATGGCAAAACTATACCAACAAATGGGGATCAATCCCTTATCGGGGTGTTTACCATTACTTGTACAGATGCCATTTTTAATCGCTATTTATTGGGCATTGAAAGATTATGCATATGATCCTAATTTTATTAGCTTTTTATGGTTACCTAGCTTAGGTGAACCGGATCCTGTGTATATTCTACCTGTATTAAGTGCCGTGTCTACGTATATTATGAGTAAACAAACTGGTGGCGCTAGTGCAGGTGTTGCTGGTGGTGCACAAGCTAAAATCATGCAAATTTTCATGCCTTTATTCATTGGCTATATCAGTTTAAGCTTTCCAAGTGGATTAGTTATTTATTGGGTTGTTTCTAACATTTTCCAATTAATACAACAAGCCTTTATCTATAGAAATGATAAAAAGGAGGCTTAATATGGAATTTATAGATGTATCTGCAAAAACCGTAGAAGATGCGATTGAACAAGGAAAAGAACAATTACATCAAGATGGTCGTGAATTTGTTAACAGTGAAATTGTTACACAATCATCGAATGGATTTTTAGGCTTTGGTCGTAAGCCAGCTGTAGTTCGTTTATATTTTACAACTAGTGAAAGCGAAGATGTAGTGGTACCTCGTAACGAAGAGGATACTGCTCCTGAAGAAATCGTGGTAGAAACCACTGAGGCACAGCAAGTGGCAGCAGACGATGATCGTTCTTTACGCGCTAAAGTAGATGACCATACGAACGATGTTCTTACAAAAGAAGTGCAAGATATGATTGCTAAGAAGGGGAAACAATTCTTAGACGACATGTTTTCACAAATGGGTTTATCGGTAATGATTGAAAAGATGACGACCCAGGATAAAATTATCTTTCAGATTCACGGTGAAGAACTGGGAATTTTGATTGGTAAACATGGTCAAACGTTAGATGCCATTCAGTATTTAACGAATTTAGTAGCCCATAAAGAAGTGAACGGTCATTGTCACATTGTAGTGGATGTGGAAAATTATCGGTCCCGTCGTGAAGAAACGTTACAAGTATTGGCTAAGCGGTTAGCTAGTAAAGTGAAACGAACACGACAAAAAGTGTCGTTGGAACCGATGAATGCGTTTGAAAGAAAATTAATTCATACGGCATTACAAAATGATGCACATATTGTGACTGATAGTGAAGGTGAAGAACCATATCGCCATGTGGTGATTAGCTATAAGCGATAATCGTAGTAGAAAATTGGCATGAAATACATCTGTGTTTCATGCCAATTTTTATGATATTATTTTACTCACACCGTCATCGTGTATTATACTTAAAGGTAGAGCTGTTAGAGTATGTTATAGGTCTGTGTACATGCATAGATGTAGATTGTATGCCAGTGTAGGAATACGTTCATAGGACCATAGAGAATTAGGATAAGGAGAAATTGTATGTATCTATCTGATACGATTGCCGCCATTGCTACGCCACCGGGTATTGGTGGTGTCGGTATTATTCGTGTAAGTGGCAGCGAGGCGTTTTCCATCGTCAATCGATTATTTTCGAGTCAAGGGACATTGGATTTACGTAAGCGACCTAATAAAACAATTCAATATGGCTATATCGTCGACCCTGATACACCAGATAGGCACATCATCGATGAAGTGTTGTTGCTATTAATGAAAGGCCCTCATTCGTATACGGCGGAAGATGTCATTGAAATCCAATGCCATGGCGGTATGGTGTCTGTACGATCGATTTTACAATTATTGCTAGTCAATGGGGTTCGCTTGGCAGAGCCGGGAGAATTTACGAAACGAGCTTTTTTAAATGGTCGTATCGATTTGACACAAGCAGAGGCTATCATTGATATTATTGATGCGAAAACGGAAGACTCGTTATCCTTAGCGGTACAACAACTAGATGGCACTGTATCCACCTATATACATGAGGTACGGGAACAGTTAATGGCTATGATTGCACGATTAGAAGTTACCATCGATTATCCCGAAGAAGATATTGAAGAGGTAACTTTAGAGGAAGTCAGGGATGGTTTATTGCCGATTATGAACGATATGGATGACCTACTGGCGACGGCACAGACGGGACGGTTAATTCGTGATGGCATTATGGCGGTCATCGTAGGAAGACCGAATGCGGGCAAGTCGAGTTTATTAAACGCCTTGCTCCGTGAAAATCGAGCCATCGTTACCGATATTCCAGGTACTACGAGAGATAGTATTGAAGAATACATGAATGTTGAAGGGATTCCGCTTCGACTCATCGATACGGCGGGGCTTCGCCATACGGAAGATACCATTGAGGCGATGGGCGTTCAAAAAGCGAAAGACTATATGCAACAAGCGGATATGATTTTATGTGTCATTGATGGGTCCACACCGCTTACGGCAGAGGAAATTGATATTTTACAATCTGTATCGGGTAAGCAGACCATCGTGTTGATTAATAAATCGGATGTGGCGCAAGTCGTTACGGCGCATGATATCAAACAGATTGGTACGTATACGGCGATAGAAACCATTAGCGCCAAAGCTGGTGATGGGACTCGTATACTCAATCATTGGGTGAAAGAATTAGTCTATGGTGGACAGGTGGCGCATCATCAGCAAGCGGTGTTAAGTAATGTGCGTCATATTTCATTGATGGAGTCGGCTAAGTCACAGTTACTAGAGGCGATGGCAAGCATTGATAGCGCTATGCCTGTAGATTTAGTGGTTACCGATATTCGTGGCGCATGGGAAGCACTGGGCGACATTACGGGCGATACGATTCGCGAATCCTTAGTAGATGAACTATTTTCACGATTTTGTTTAGGGAAATAATGTCCTAGATTGATGGTAGTAAATGAGCTATGCGTAACGATCTATGGTATAGAATGAGTATTGAATCATTGAGGTAAGGTTTAGATGTATACAGTAGATAAGTATGATGTAATTGTGATAGGTGGCGGTCATGCTGGCTGTGAAGCTACATTGGCAGCAGCACGCATGGGGTATCGCACTTTAATGGCCACATTAAATTTAGATAATATTGCGTTAATGCCCTGTAATCCAGCGATTGGCGGTCCTGGTAAAAGTCATTTAGTGTGTGAAATTGATGCCTTAGGTGGTCAGATGGGGATCAACGCAGATGCTACGACGGTGCAAATGCGTATGCTAAATACGGGGAAAGGGCCAGCGGTCCATTCCTTGCGCGCTCAGTCGGATAAAGGGGCCTACCAGCGATTGATGAAAGAAACCCTAGAAAATACAGAGGGCGTCAATATTAAGCAAATCATGGTGAATGAACTCTTGGTGGAAGATGGCACTGTGAAAGGGATTGTATCAGAACTAGGCGAAGTCTATGAGGCTAGAGCGGTGATTTTGTGTACCGGTACCTATTTAAAAGGAAGTATCATCACTGGCGAGTTATCCTATGCAGGGGGACCGAATGGGCAACGATCGGCGGAACTACTTTCAGAGTCCTTGAAGCGCCATGGCATCGCCTTACGACGATTTAAAACGGGTACACCGGCGCGCGTAGATCGACGCACGTTGCATACGGAACGGATGGCCATCCAAGAAGGGGACCCTCATTATCACTCCTTTTCCTTTATGTCCGATTGGAAAGATCGAAACCGCCAAGTGTGTTGGCTAACTTATACGAATGAAGAAACCCACGAAATTATTAAAGAGAACTTGCATCGCGCTCCTATGTATAGTGGCATGATAAAAGGGATTGGTCCTCGCTATTGTCCAGCCATTGAAGATAAAGTGGTTCGTTTTGCCGATAAAAATAGACATCAATTATTCATCGAACCAGAAGGAGAACATACGAATGAAATGTATGTACAAGGGATGAGTACGAGCCTACCTATCGATGTACAATATGCTTTCTTGCGGACGATTCCCGGCTTAGAATCGGTAGAAATTATGCGCCCTGCCTATGCCATTGAGTACGATTGCCTAGATCCTTTACAATTGACACCGGCTCTAGCGGTGAAAGCGATTAAAGGTCTTTATTCTGCGGGACAAGCCAATGGCACATCGGGCTATGAAGAAGCGGCGGCACAAGGATTGATGGCTGGTATTAATGCGGCCTTATACTTGAGTGGTAAAGAACCGTTTATCCTATCTCGATCCGAAGCCTACATTGGCGTATTGATTGATGATTTAGTGACGAAGGGAACGAATGAACCCTATCGCATGATGACGAGTCGCAGCGAGTATCGCTTATTGTTGCGCCAAGATAATGCAGATATGCGTTTAACAGAAAAAGGGCGCGCCATTGGACTCGTAAGCGATGAGCGGTATCAGCGCTTTCAGAGTAAGAAAGAGGCCATTGAAAAAGGCATTCAATTGTTGAAAGATACGCCGATTACTCCATCAAAAGAAACGCAAGCCATTTTACAAGAACTAAAAACGGCACCGATTAAAACGGGGATACGGGCCTTTGATTTGGTGAAACGTAACGAACTTTCCTATTCTATGGTGGCGGACGCCTTTCACATAGAGCGATTTACACCGGATGTGGAAGAAGAAATTGATATTTCTATTACCTATGATGGATATATTAAAAAGCAACTCGACCAAGTGGAAAAGGTGCGCAAATTGGAATATAAAGTGATTCCTTCCGATTGGGACTATGGGTCTATGAAAGGGATTACCTTAGAGGCTAAGCAAAAATTAGAAACAATTAGACCTCATTCTATTGGACAGGCAAGCCGTATTTCTGGCGTATCTCCAGCAGATATTTCTGTACTACTCATTCAGTTGGAACAGTATCATCGCAACCATAAGCAGTAAGAGTCACACGATGTGCTTAGGTCGTAATGATGATTTGTAGACCTAGTAGCAAGGCGCAGCAGTATAGTGTAGATAGATGTTGATAATACAAGCTATGCATTGTCTTTTACTAGATGTAGATAGAAAGAACGCGTTTTTAGGATACTATTCGTACATTAGGATCGCCATATGGTACTACGTGCTAGACGCACCGTAGGGCATGCGTTTAGGAGTAGAAAGGTAGATAGCCTTTGCTAGATGGTTGTAGATCGATGACCGTAGTTGATGTTCATAGGCGTAACGTATAAATTAGTAGATGGATAGAAGAAAGGACTGGCTATGAAAGCATCTGTATCAGACTATGTAGTAGAACAAGACGTATTTATAGCGGATATGTTAGCACAAATGGAGGCTATCGGATTACCGTTAACCGATGCACAAGGACGAGATTTTTACACCTATTACGTGTATTTAATCAAGACCAATGCGCATATGAATTTGACGGCTATTACGGACGCTCATGAAGTAGTGGTTAAGCATATGATCGATTCCCTATCTTGTTATGACCCAGCCTATTTTTTCGAGGGGGCACGTCTGTTAGATGTGGGAACGGGTGCTGGATTCCCAGGCATTCCTCTCGCCATCTATCGCCGTGACTTAGAGATTACCCTTTTCGACTCGCTGCAAAAACGATTGCGCTTCTTGCAAGACGTCATTGACATGCTCAATCTTACAAATGTGACCACGTTGCATGGGCGTGCGGAAGATATGAGTCATCAAATAGAACATCGTGAACGTTATGATCTGGTTACGAGTCGTGCAGTGGCTCGACTTCCCATATTGGCAGAATGGACCTTACCCTATGTGAAAGTAGGCGGCTATTGCATCGCTTTAAAAGGGGCTATCTATGAAGAAGAAGTAGAAGAATCACAAAGGGCTCTATCTGTGTTAGGCGGTGCCGTACGAGAAATTCGTCCCATCACATTGCCTACCATATCGGATAAGCGCGCCGTGGTGTACCTAGAAAAACAAAGAAAGACACCAATGAACTATCCGAGAAAACCAAAAGATATTAAAGCGCGCCCTTTATAAGAGGGGCGTATGCTACACGCGTGGAGAATAGGATAGATACTAACTCACATAAACGACATAGATAATATAATGATTGTGTTGCTCCCTCTAATCTGGCGACAGAAAAGGTGTTCATTTTCGGATAGATTACTCACATTTTTCGTATCCGTCATGGTAAATGTCAACAAGCTTTTCTATCTTGAATTGTCAAGTCAAGTGCAACTCTACTGAATGGTAAACTTCATAAGGTGTTTTCCAGTTTAAGCATTTACGTGGACGACGATTGATCTCTTCTATTTTCGCTTCAATATAGCTATCTGATTGGTCAATATCTTTCGTTTTTGGAAAGTATTCTCTTAATAGACCATTTGTATTTTCGTTGGTACCTCGTTGCCATGGGTGATGGGGCAACGGAAAATAGAATTCTACGAGAGAAAGTTGCTGTGAAATTTCGGGATGTTTTGAAAATTCTTTCCCTCTATCGGGAGTGATGCTTTGAAGGGGTTCATCCTTCAGCAGTTCAACCATGGCTTGCTTAACACATTGGGCAGTCTTCTTTGAAATTTTCCGGCAAAGAAGGTAGCGACTTTTTCTGTCTGTTAATGTGAGTAGACATGCTCTGCCGATCTTACCTGCCACTGTGTTTGCTTCCCAGTCGCCTAAGCGTTGCCTTTTTTCGGCTGCATCGGGTCGCTCGGATATGGGATTAGTGATTGGAATTTTACCGCGTCTCTCTTCATAGGACTTGCTATGCCTTGTTTTTCCGCGATGTCTTAATTTTCTAATACATCCTCTGTTGCCCCTAGAGAGATTCGGATCGTCAAAAAGGCCATAATAAATGGCTCGATAAATTGTAGTGAAGCTAATGCGATAAACACTTTTTTCATATTTTAAGCGAGCAGCGATCTGTTCCGGAGACCACTGATGCTCTAAGAATAACGACTTTACCTTTTGGAAAAGAACAGCATCGTCTAACTTCTTATGAGGACGACATGCTTTTCTTCTGGTGGCATAAAGTGCCTGTGCATCGCAGGGCAAATATGTTCCCTGTAAAGAATTTCTCTTTAACTCACGACAAATTGACGATTTGTTGCGTCCTAACTTTGTTGCTATTTCAGATTGATTTAAGCCGATGTCCATATAATGTTTTAGCAACTCACGCTCTTTTAGTGTAAAATGAGAATAATGATTCATCGTTCCTCCTGGTTGATTGGTTTTCGTCGACATAATTTTACCAGAAAACGGTGAATCATTTTTTGTTGCACTTAGATTGTAAATTCAAGCTTTTCGAAAGGATAAAACAATGATAGAAAGTAGACCTAAGTTTGATAAAATCAC
>NZ_CAMUMS010000013.1:0-42696 GCF_947090115.1 Veillonella montpellierensis | reverse complement strand
ACACAAGGTTCACTATGGATTTTTTATGTGTTCAATTTCATTTTATAATTAAGCATATTTAGATATTATAAAAAAATTGGGAGTAGATAACTTTCGTAAAGAACTACGAAGCATAGAAATAGAGCGACTGATAAATCGTTTGAAACAAAGACAATTTCTAATGCACGTGAGTGTATCGGTGGTGATGTGACTCATATTTTAAAGTGGTTTGAAATTCCTAATGATGTTGAAGAAGCAATTCGTGAAAGAGAATGGTGAAAATCAAAAGATAAGCTCGAAACAGCGAAATTTAATTTTAATGAGAGATGACCTGAGGAGGATGGTTTTCATGGATGATTTGAATGAGAAAACTATAAATGAGAAGCTACTTTCCTTGGTAGAGGGCAGGGAAACCCCTGAAAGCTATCAAAATTGGTGGCTAAAACACGAACATGAATTAGAGAGGGTTTTAAATAGGGGAGAATTTTTAAGACTTAAGCCAAAAGACCATGATTTCCTCTGGGTGCCGATTTTAACAAGCCAAAAAGGAGCCATAGCCATACTGGAGAGGAAAGGGCTACCTTTTTCTAAAAGCAATCTGTATCAAGAGAAATATTTAGAGGAGCTGGATGTCTATTGTAAGGATAAGAAAAAAAGAGAGCAAGAAAAGAAAAAGAAGGTTAAAGAAGAGCATCCAAATTTGTTTGAGCATTATCCAAAGTTTACAAATGCTTTAGTGAAATCTCTTGATGAAAATGACGTTATAAAACAAGGTGCTACACAAGAGGAAATTCGGAAAGCAGAAGAAAAATTAAGTTTTACCTTTCCTGAACAAGTACAAAGGTTTTTCTTAATCACAAGCGGCATTGATCTTTCAACTGGCATAAAAGTTGTGCTAAACGAAATGTTTTCAATGGAAATAAAAGAGAAGCAATATTTGGTTCTTGGAGAGTTTTGGAAAGAGGCAGACGGAGATCAGCTATTGCTTTGTCATGATGAAGAAACAATTTGGTACTATGCCCATGAACAAAATAAAGTAAAGAAGCTTTGCAATGATATGAATGAATTTCTTGAGAAGAAATTATCTAGGTATCTGAGCAGGTAAAGACAAATATGGAGGAAAAATAAATGGGAATGATTGCAAATTATCAGTCAACTACTGATATTGAATTAGAAAAATTTATGTGTCTTGATGATGTGGAAGACGCACAGGAAAATGAGAACTTAGAAATTTGTGATATAGATAAAACGTGGGACGCACTTCATTTTTTGTTGACAGGAAAATCTGCCAACGAACCGATTGAAGATAATTTAATCAGTGAAACGATTGTAGGACAGTTTAATATTTCCGGGGAAGAAATCGAAGAATTTATATCCGGAACGAAAAGTGATAGAGTGAAAGAAATTGCAAAAGCATTGCAAGAGCTTGATTTTGAAACATATATTGATAAATTTGATATGAGTGCGTTTCGCCAAAACGATATTTACCCTGATATTTGGGAATACGAAGATGAAGCAGATGAAATTAAAGATGATTTAAGAACCTCATTTGAAAGGTTGAAAAAATTTTATGAGAAAATGGCAGCACAAGAGAGCGCCGTTTTAGTGTCAATTTATTAACTGTACAATTTCAATTGTTGCGGAAATAGCAAAGGCGGGAAAGCCCTAAAATGGCTTCCCACCCATTTTAAAATTTAGAAAAATTTGTGTAGGGAGGGCGTTGCAATGTGTGACTATTGCCATAATATTCAGAAATGGAAGAGCTTTAAGGCACCGAGAGATTATCTGGCGTGTATCGAATACATCCAACAGCTTGTGACGAATGGCGGTTTTGAACTGCTTGAGAAAGAATCCACTTGCCCGTTGAATCAGGTAAAGACCGAAGACGGATGGGCGGATGAAATTATGGTTCACATGGTACGGTGCAAACACTGTGGACAAGTCTTTACCTGTGTTGTCAACACTTATCGTGGTAGTGGTTCTTTCAAATAGGATAAAGGTGGACAAGTGCGCTTGTTTATCAAAATGGTTCGGAACATTTTGTCCTGAAGTCTGGCGTAGGACGAAGAACGGGGGCTTTCATATACCTGCCGCCGTTCTCTGAAAACAGGCTGAATATCTCGCACTTTCCCGGTGCTTGATACTCAGCCTTTATTTGTTGTCAGTAGCCCCCGTTTCGTGGTCTCTGTGTAGTTCCTTGTAAACTGACCTAATATATTGACTAATAAATCCCGGCTTGTCGGATTATTTAAAATAGTGAATAACGCAGATATATTTCCACGAAGTGAAAATTATATAAAATAGGTTTGATATGGTCCCGTGAACATTAAAAAACAGTAAAATGTGTCATTGTAAGCTATGCTATCGCCTCTAGCCAAGCCGAGGCGTATGCATTATTTGTTAGACGAATTGGAATTATAAAGAACAATGTATGATGTATTTATGATAATTCCGTAATTGTTTAAACCGTAGTCTGTAATGTAGTGGAAGAAAGAAATAATATTTTACTGTAATTTTTTATGATGTTTAACTAGCATAAGGGATTCTTTACATGTAAGCCATGTGGGGAATTCCTTATTTTGTTTTATGAATAGGGGAACATGTAGAGTATGATTTTATTATGCGTAGGATAATTTTATACTAATAAAATGGTATTTTTTATTTGCTATAGTTTTATGGTGTTTATAAAAATTAGTATTACGTACTTTTACAAGACTAGTCGTATGGAGCCCATGAATAGATGCTATAAAAATATGTATTCCTATCTTGTTAGTTCTCATATATCATCATACAATAATAGTATATATTCTTAACTGGATAGGAGTTGGCATGACTAAGAGATACTCACTGGAGTGCAAAAGGAATAGTGTATAGATACTATAGTGTGATATAAAGAGACGTGTATATGATAGGTGTATATTAGGTGTTTACTAGTTATTCTACAGTATTTGTAGATAGTGAAGTCGGTTGATAACCGTATAGTAGTTTCTTATGTAAGATGCTATGAATTAGTAATGTACTCTTAGTTGCGTACAATATGTGTGGGAATGACTACATATACAAAAGGAGGATGTATGGGACTTTCAATATATATGGGACGAGCAGGAACGGGTAAGACCTATGCTTGTTATGAAAAGATTAAAGACATCATAGATACTTGTCCAGGAGAACCGATTATTTTGCTAGTGCCAGAACCAGCAACGTATCAAGTTGAACGAGAATTGGCAGAGCATATGCCACAAGGGGGATTTACTACGGTTCGCGTAGTGGGGTTTAGGCGCTTGGCGTATCAAGTGTTTCAATCTATTGGAAAAGTGCGTAGCAATAGTATTTCAAAAGTGGGATGCAACTTATTATTACGTCTTATTATGAAACGAGAGGGGGCATCGCTTGATATATTACAACAGGCGGCTAAGCAGCCTCATTTTTCAGATGTGTTGCAGAGTATATTTTCAGAATGTCAGGCATTTAAAGTATCATCGCAAGAGTTGGTGACGGGCGCTCGTCAGATAGAATCGACTAATATTGTATTGAGTCGAAAATTACAGGAATTGGCGAAAATCATGGAATCCTATGAGGCGGCGTTAGCAGTGCAGGGGCAAGTGGATGCAGATCCGATAGAGGAGTTAATTGGCCTATTAGATGATACACCATTATTGCAACAAGCACATATAGTGGTAGACGGATTTCACTGGTTTACACCGGTGCAATATGAACTCTTATATAATCTATTCGATCGAGCTAAGGAATCGATTATAACGATTACATTACCTACGAATCCAAAGGAACGGGAAAAATATAGGCAAAGGGGAACATTATTTAATAGACCATGGGAAGTATTTGATACGTTGTGCCAGAGATATGACACACATGTGACTATTCGTAATTTTACTAAAACGTATCGCTATAAAAGCCCTGTATTAGCGTCGTTAGAAGCGGATTTCTTTCAAAGCCCAGCCAAGAATAATACAAGTCATGAAACGATTGAGGTGGTAGAAGGATACCATCGCGAACGTGAAGTAGATGCAGTATGTCGTAAGATAGTTTCCTATATTCACGGTGATGATGGAATTACTAATGATACACAAGCAAATAGGTCAACGAAACAAGACGTAGAAAACGCATCTACGAATAGGAATAAATCATCACGGCGTTGGCGAGATATGATGATTATACTACGAGAATCAGAAACATATGGCGATATATTGGAAAAAACATTACGTCGCTATGAAATTCCTTATTTTATAGATCGCCAACATCCTATGGATACACATCCTGTGTCGGAACTCTTGCTTGCTGTATTGGAAATTGTGCAGTATCCGTTTAATCATGATGCTATGTTTCGCATGTTGAAAACAGATTTATTTCCCCTTTCACGGGAAGCGGTAGATGAATTAGAGAATTATTGCTTAGAATTTGGCATTCGTGAACATATGTGGCAGTGTGACAGATGGCAGTATACGCGTCAAAGTAATGGCCATAATGAGGAACTATTAGCACAAGAAGAAGCCCGTTTAAAGCGAGTGAATATGCACCGCCAATATATTATGGAAATCTTAGAACCATGGTATCAGTTTGCTAATGCATCACATACGGGGCGTGAATGGGGAGAACAATTTTATCAGTTATTGGTACATATGGATATACCGGACCAGTTACGTCAATGGTGTCAACTAGCACAGGAGGAAGGCGATACAAAAACTGTGGCGGCTCATGAACAGATGTATAAACGAGTTATGGACATAATAGATGAGATTATGTTGTTAGCCACCGATGATATACTATCTCTTGATGAAATGGCATTATTGATGCAAGAAGGGTTGCGTGATGTTAATTACTCCATAGTACCACCTACGTTGGATCACGTAGTGATTACTACCGTTGAACGTGGATATAATCTATCGAGACCGATTGTATTTGTTATGGGATTAAATGAAGGGGTATTCCCACAACGAATGGGTGATGAAGGATTATTGCGTGATGCGGATCGACAGGAGCTCGCACAAATTGGTATTACTTTAGCAGCAGGTGCCTTGGGTAAAACATATCATGAAAATTTCTTATTCTATTTAGCCTGTACGAGGGCTTCTGAACATGTATACCTATCGTTGGCAGCTACAGATGAGGAAGGCGTAGGATTAGAAAAATCCTTATCGATTGATCGATTGATGAAAAAAGGATTTGTTCAGACCATCCTTTCAGCACCGTTAGCAATTGATGATGACCATATAGAAAATTACATATGGCGTATACCACAAAGCATCTCCTTGTTATCTGCCCAATTTGGGAATGTATTGAAAGGGTGTGAGATAGCATCTATCTGGTGGGGCCTCTATGAGTGGTTGCGGACTAGTTCGCAGCGGCCTCTATTGGCACAAGCTGTGCGAGGCCTTATGGACTCGAATACAGTACCACTCATTCATGGTGATGTAGTTCGTGCTTTATTTTTGAAAGAGCACGCAGGTCATCAAGATATGGTTGGTTCAGTCACTCGATTGGAGAAATATCAAACTTGTCCATTTAAATTTTATGCAGAATACGGTTTACGTTTACAGGAACGCCCCATTAAATCATTCGGGGCCCCTGAAATTGGTATATTTTTACATGAATGTTTACGCATGTTAGGGATGGAATTATTAGAGCGACAGCAGCAGTGGCGTGATATGAGTAATGAAGAACAAGCAGAAATTTGTGAAAAAATCGTAACAAATATTGCGAATACCCCAGCATTTCAACGTGATGAAAGCGATGCCTATCAAAATAATTTACAAATTCGATTATTGAAAACGTTACAGAAAACGGTACAACGTTTGTGTGATTGGTCACGAAAAAGTCGATTTAATACTAAATACTTAGAACAAAGCTTTGGTAGTAACTATCAGAGTTGGAAACCTCTCTATATTGACGTATCAGAACATACGTCGATTCGTTTAGAAGGTCAAATTGATCGTATCGATGAATATAATGATGGACACACTACATATGGGATGATTATTGACTATAAGACGGGTGGCGCTTCAGTGAGTGCTTCTGATATTTATTACGGCTTGAAGTTACAGCTTGTTACGTATTTATTAGCTTTAGAACAATTAGAAAAAAACCATAGCATGATACCAGCTGCCGTTTTGTATACGTATGTGAGAAATCCGCGCCTATCCAAGCCATTTTTAACAGAAAAAGAGGCGAAAAAAGTGGCAAAGGATGATACATCGTTACATAATACAGGGTATTTTATCCATGACTTAGATGTACTGGATACGATTGATGACACCTATCGGCTTACACCATCATCGTATGTGCCAGTTAAATTGACTACGAAGGGGAATGTATATAGTACGTCTTTACCTAAATTAAAAACTGTATCAGAATTTCACACCTTAACGAACTATGCAAGCCGTATGATGGCGAGTATTGGTACACATATTACGAAAGGTATATTTCCTATTAGCCCCTACCAATTAGATAAGAAAATACCTTGTTCCTATTGTGAGTATCGGTCGCTTTGCCGCTTTGATGGCACTCGCAATTCCTATCGATATATTCATAAAAAGCAAGAACAAGAAGCATTAGAGGCCATGAAGAAAGGGGACGAATTATATGAAGTGGACTGAGGCACAACAGTCAGTCATTGATGCGCCACCTATCGCATCAGGACTTGACTCACAAACTATATTAGTCGCTGCAGCTGCTGGATCGGGTAAGACGGCCGTATTAGTAGAACGAATTATTTCGCGGCTTAAAAATTTAGACAAACCCTTGTCGGTGACAGATTTATTAGTGGTTACCTTTACGAAAGCGGCAGCCGCAGAAATGAGTGCACGTATTGCTCGTAAATTAAATGAAGCGATTCAAGAGGCCTATGATAGAAAGGATAGCGCCTTAGCCGACCATTTGGAAGAACAATTGCGCCTACTGCCATCGGCACATATTTCTACATTACATTCTTTTTGTACGTGGTTAATTCGCAGCTATTTTTATCGCATTGACATGGATCCATCCTTTCGAGTAGGTAATGAAGGAGAACTTAGGTTATTAGAACTCGACGTATTAGATCGGGTACTACAAAAGACCTATGAAGATGGGTCATGCCATATGTATGAACTAGCCGATATGTTTAGCGACATGCAATCGGATCGAACAATTCAAGAATTAGTGTTACAATTATATACATTTTCTATGGGGCTTAGCTACCCCGTAGGATGGCTCACATCGATTAAAGACACGTATCAGAGAAATAGTAAATTACCCTTAGAGGAGACGATTTGGGGACAGCAAATTTTGTCGGATGTGGTAGAAATAGTTGATCGCGTAGAGGCGCGATATAAAGAAATACGATCCCTGTTAGTTGAGGAAGAAGCTTGGAAAAAATTTGATGTCCTAGAAGGGGCCATCATCGATATGGTACATCAGGCACATACATGCACTACGTGGTCGGACTATCGGGATATGATTAGTCGCTTGCAATCTATGAAATTTGAGAGGTTCCCTACGAGTAGTCTTAAACCGTTGGTGGATGCGGAGATACTAACAAAAGTAAAAGCGCTTAGGGATCAAAATAAAAATGACTTGCAACGAGTTGGACAAGTGGGCATCCTGGTTAGTGATGAAGAGTGGTCCCACCAAATGGCATTACAATTGCCTATAGTAGAAGGCATTGTTGACATTACATTAGCTTTTTATAAAGCTTTTAGCGAAGCAAAGAAAAACAAGGGCTTACTAGATTTTACAGATTTAGAACATAAAGCTTTACAACTCTTAGTGCTCCCTGGTACAGAAGAGAATCCACAACCATCAGAGGTGGCGTTAGAACTACAAGGACAATTCAAAGAGGTGATGGTTGACGAATACCAAGATACAAGTAGCGTGCAAGAAGCCATTGTAAATCTCGTATCTAAGAAAGATAATCGATTCTATGTGGGGGATGTAAAGCAATCCATATATCGGTTCCGTATGGCAGATCCCAGTTTATTTATGGGAAAATATACATCATTTTCTCGCCATACAGATGCCATCGAGCGTCGCATTGATTTATCCAAGAATTTTAGGTCCCATGATAATATATTGGCGGTGACTAACTTTATCTTTCGACAGATTATGACAGAGGCGGGGGCAGAACTTGACTATGGTGATGATGAAGCTCTTTATGCGGGGCGGACCGTCAATGATCCCCCAGATTCATGGTGCGGTGGGGATGTAGAGATTCATCTCATTGAATGTGACAGTGAATCTCCCTCTTCCGATGAAGATGATGAAAATAGCACACAAGAGTTAGACAATTTTGAAAAAGAAGTATCTTTTATCATCGAAAAAATTAAAGAGTTAAAAGCCAATGGGACAACAGTGGAAGAGGGGGATGGACATTTTCGACCACTTATGTGGAAAGACATAGTAATCCTATTGCGATCCACATCCTATGTGGCAACCCGTATGGTAGAAATGTTTCGCCTTGCCAGTATTCCCGCCTATGCCGATGAAAAAAGTGGGTACTTTGATTCGTTGGAAGTAAAATTGATTGTATCGCTCTTACAAATTATTGATAATCCAGAGCAAGATTTACCGCTCGTCGCCGTATTACATTCAGGCGTGGTGGGCCTTGATGCAAATGAACTTGGCCGATTACGTATGAGTGGGACTGGTTCATTGTGGTCCTTATTACCAGATTTTGCCAATGAAATGCAACATGAAGGATTATTACAATTTGTGGACTATATGCATACGTGGCGCACCTATTCGCGACATCATAGTATCAGCGATTTATTATGGCACATCTATGAAACACTAGACTATGTCAACTATGTAAGCGCCATGCCGAATGGGCTTCTTCGTCGTGCGAATGTACTCGCTTTGTACCAACGAGCTAAGGAATATGAAGCAGGTTCCTTTAGAGGTGTTTTCAGATTTTTACGATTCATTGAAAACCTACAAGCTGCTAATCAAGACTTAGGAATGGCTAAAACGGTTAGCGAAGCAGATGATGTGGTTCGCATTATGACCATCCATAAAAGTAAGGGCTTAGAATTTCCTGTTGTATTTGTTAGTAATCTACAAAAACGATTCAATGTGAAAGATTTACAATCGCCTATGCTTATGCATAAAGAGGCCGGATTAGGTATGAAAGGTTACTATTCTGAGTACCGCATTATGTATCAGTCTATACCATGGATGTATTGTCATGAAAAATTATTACGCGCTGCCAAGGCGGAAGAAGAAAGATTGTTATATGTTGCCATGACAAGGGCAAGGGATAAACTTTATTTAACAAGCTTTGTGAAAAATGTAAAAAAATATTGTGAAAAGGATATGGTACAATCGGCCTTGATGGCGACTACGCCAGCTTTACCAGACGATGTGATTCGGCAAAGTAACTCCTATCTAGATTGGATACTCATGAGTGTGGCTCGCCATTGGGCGGGCGGTAATCGTATTCGTGTAGAAGCACAAGCACAAGAGGTGGGACGGTTAGATTTACCCGATAAGGAATGTCACATATCTTTGACCATTCATGATGGTAACGAGTATGGTCAATTGGATACATCATCGGATAAACAAGAAGGTCTTATTAAGGGATTAAGCCGATTGGATAGTGTATCTAGTGCTAGATTACCAGAATCATTAATAGAACGATTTAATTTTGTATATCCTCAGCAAGTAGCCACAAAAACGGCGGCTAAACTGTCTGTTAGCGAAATGAAACGACGCTTTTTAGAACAGGAAGCGGAGCTAGAAACATTGCTTCTTCCTAACATAGGAATGGACACATCTCAGAAAGAAAAGTATCACTCATTTAGTGAAGAAAAGTCGGTTCCTCCGTGCCATAGTAAAGAGGGTCAACATGAAAATTCTCCTGATACGAGTGCCTTAGCGCCTATGGATATCAAGTCTACTCCTAAGGATATGTACCCTACAGATAAACATATTACAATGGATGATGTATTTTCTCATACACCGGCGCTCTTAGATACGCGGGTTACACAAGCAAGTGGCGCCAGTTGGGGAACGTTGATGCATGAAGCCATGCAATGGCTCCCGGTGGCACCCTACACGCTAGATAGTGTACATGATGCACTCGATGAATTACAGCATAAAGGGTACTTTACAGACAAAGAGCGGCAGTTGATTTCTGATCAGGCGATTAGTCGTTTCTTTACATCCCCGTTAGGACAACGATTAGTACAAGCAAAGCGTATTGAAAAAGAATGGCCGTTTAGCCTATTAGTTGATGGTACTACTATCTATCCTCAATTGGAATCGGGGGAACAGATATTTTTACAAGGTGTCATTGATACAGCCTTCTTGGAAGATGATGGATGGGTGCTCATCGATTATAAAACGGATAGAGTGCAGAACGCACAAGATCTCATGGATCGCTATGGCATACAAGTGTCTATATATAACAAAGCACTAGCACAATTGACGTCCTATCCCGTAAAAGAAACGTATCTATATAGTTTACGCTTACATGAAGCAATATTAGTTACCTAGCGATAAATAATTTTTATAACTACATAACTAAATTTCATAATCGGGGGGGGTAATTGTTCAAAAATAGTATATAATATGTATATAGTAAATAAGCCATACTATGTTACAGTGTGGCTTATATAATTGTGTAAATAGATATGATAGTGGCAGTGGGCATAAGGAGTAGTAGTGTGAAGGGTAGATATATAAAAAAAGGTGTTGCCTTAGGGATGCTTCTAGCAGTGGCTAGTACATCGATGACTATGGCGATGGAGGCACGTATTCGTTCCGTGAATCAAGACACACATCAAGTGGTTGATATTATAGAAGGGGCACCGCCAGTTACGATATGGGAAGGCCTCACTACTGAGGGAAGACCTGGTCGGATACAAGTAGAGTTACAACGAGAAGGCGAGGGGTATAAGCTAATATATTCTGGCGAGGTAGAAGGGCGGAGTCATATAACATCATATTCCTTCTCTTTGTCGAGAGAACGGTTGATTGGGAGTCCGTTGGGAGGTGTACGAATAATAGCGGAGGGGACTGGTAAACTTCTTGCAACAGATCCTACGCTAAACCTGAGTTATAACAATAAATTTTGGATTCAGCCTACGTGGTATGATGACAGTAGTGATTTTGCTAAGGCCAGTCGCTATCGCTTAGACCAACGTCCTTCCTATAGGGTGCCAGTAACAGATACCCATTCCGTATGGGTAACGTATCATGAGAATCGATTAGATAGATTATATAATGGGCCTAAGAAAAAAAAGGGTGGATATAGTGTATATAGAAAAAGTGAAGATATGAAGATCCTGCAGGTCGGTCTAGATCGTATACAATCTGACACGATGACTCAAGGCATTTATTTTCTCTATGGGTCTGATCGCACTAAGTATTATAAAAAGACAAAATATGATGATCAGATTCGACTCCTTAGAAATGACGGTGGGATACATATGGCGAATAGTCGCGCCACGATGTATGGACTTGGTATACATCAAACGAAGCGGTGGACACAGGGAACGTATTATGATGCGTATCTACAAGGTGCCATAATGCGTCGCCATGTGTGGACCGTGAATGAAGGGGTGTATAATACACAAACATCAGATAATCATGCCCATCATTGGGATGCCTCATTAGAAGTGGGACATACATTTACGGTGAATAAACGGATATCGATACAACCTGAATTACAGTATACCTATAGTGACTATCATCAAAGTGGATATACAGATAGTTTGGAACACTCTGTTGCGGCGGTGCATAAAACCTATGGGGAAGCAAGACTAGGGGTAAAAACGACCTATGGCCCTCTATATGTGGCGGTGAACCGCTACATGACGCACGATGCAGGGCAAAACTACACTTGTTGGGGCCACGAAATTGGTATTGATACATCCTTGCCACATGATATACACGTGCATGCCGTGTGGGCACGTCGACAGAATACAGATACTCATAAAAATCAAAAATCTATATCCTTAGCAGTGGAAAAGAAATTTTAATAGATCCATTGTCTGTTGATAGGCGTAGAGAAAACGATAGGGAATAGGGAGATTCGTATCTATCTTTCATAGGTAATCGTATATCTGGGAATAGGATGTTCTTTCCTAGACGATCCTTAGTTGTATCTAACCATAGATGTACACATATAAAAAGATGCTCTTGGGAACTAGACCTTACAAGAATTTGTAAGACCTAGCAGCTAGAGCATCTTTTTTAGTGGTTTCTTATTTTACAATGGTATCCATTGCCATCATATCGTCGAGGGAAGCCATATGCATACATGCATGGTAGGTGGCTTGTAATATTTGGACCATTAATAAAGCCCCCGTTCCTTCACCCACTGCCATATGAGCATGAAGTGGTACTTGACTTGGGGTAATGCCAACACGAGATAGAGCTAAGATCATAGCTTTTTCCCGTGACATATGCGATGGAATAGCATATTGTGATACGGTAGGGCATATGGTTTGGGCACAGACCAAGGCAACGGCTGTTGTAAAACCATCAATGACGAAAAGAACTTTCGCCCGCGCACAAGTAGAGTTCAGAATGCACAAGATCTCATGGATCGCTATGGTATACAAGTGTCTATCTATAACAAAGCACTAGCACAATTGACGTCCTATCCCGTAAAAGAAACGTATCTATATAGTTTACGCTTACATGAAGCAATATTAGTTACCTAGCAATAAATAATTTTTATAACCACATAACTAAATTTCATAATCGGGGGGGGGTAGTTGTTAAAAAATAGTATATAATATGTATATAGAAAATAAGCCACACTATTTTACAGTGTGGCTTATATAGTTGGATACATAGATAGGATATGTTGCGCTAGTTATAAGGAGTAATAGTGTGAAGGGTAGATATATAAAAAAAGGTATTATCTTAGGGATGCTTCTAGCAGTGGTTAGTACATCGATGACTATGGCGGCGGAGGCACGTATTCGTGTCGTGAATAAAGATACACATGAAGTGACTGATATTATAGAAGGGGCACCACCAGTTACGCTATGGGAAGGCCTGACGACTGAGGGGAGACCGGGTCGGATGCAAATGGAGTTACAACGAGACGGAGATGGGTATAAGCTAATACTTTCTGGTGAGGTAGAAGGAAGAAGTGAGATAACAAGTTGGATTCGACATCTATCGAGAGAAGAGCTTATAAGTAAACTGCTTTGGGATGGATTATGGATGACGGATCATAAGACGGGGAAACGTTTGATAGAGACTCATTCGCTAGGCATAAGTTATAACAATAAATTTTGGATTCAGCCTACGTGGTATGATGACAGCAGTGATTTTGCTAAGGCCAGTCGATATAGTTTAGATGGACGTCCTTCTTATAGGGTGCCAGTAACAGATACCCATTTCGTATGGGTATCGTATCATGAGAATCGATTAGATAAACTATATAATGGATATAAGACAAAAAAAGGTAAATATATTGTATTTAGCAAAAGTGAGAATATGAAGATAGTACGGGTGGGCCTGGATCGTATAAAATCTGACACGACTACGCAAGGCATGTATGTCCTCTATGGATCCGATCGCACTAAGTATTATAGAAAGACAATATTGGATGATCAGATTCGATTCCTTAGAAATGATGGGGGGGTACACGTAGCGAATAGTCGCACCACGATGTATGGACTTGGTATACATCAAACGAAGCGGTGGAAACAGGGCACGTATTATGATGCGTATCTACAAGGCGCCATGATGCGCTGCCATGTGTGGACCGTGAATGAAGGGGTGTATTATACACAAACATCGGATAATCGTGCCCA
Organism: Veillonella montpellierensis; assembly: GCF_947090115.1. Lineage (NCBI taxonomy): Bacteria > Bacillati > Bacillota > Negativicutes > Veillonellales > Veillonellaceae > Veillonella > Veillonella montpellierensis. Next base: position 28,954 of record NZ_CAMUMS010000013.1, on the reverse strand, counting down.
TCATTGGGATGCCTCACTAGAGGTGGGACATACAATTAAGGTGAATAAACGGATATCGATACAACCTGAGTTACAGTATACCTATAGTGACTATCATCAAAGTGCATACACAGATAGTTTAAAGCACCCTGTTGTGGCGGTACATAAAACCTATGGAGAAGCAAGACTGGGGGTAAAAGCGACCTATGGCCCTGCATATGTAGCGGTGAACCGATACATTATGCACGATGCAGGGCAAAACTACACTTCTTGGGGACACGAAATTGGTGTTGATACATCGTTGCCACATGATATACACGTGCATGCCGTGTGGGCACGTCGACAGAATACAGATACTCATAAAAATCAAAAATCTATATCCTTAGCAGTGGAAAAGAAATTTTAATAGATCCATTGTCTGTCGATAGGCGTAGAGAAAACGATAGGGAATAGGGAGATAGTATATTATCGTTCATAGATAATAGTATATCTGGGAATAGGATGTTCTTTCCTAAACGATGCTTAGTTGTATCTACCCATAGATGTACACATATAAAAAGATGCTCTGTAGGAGCTAGACCTTACAAGAATTTGTAAGACCTAGCAGCTAGAGCATCTTTTTTCGTAGTTTCTTATTTTACAATGGTATCCATTGCCATCATATCGTCGAGAGAAGCCATATGCATACATGCATGGTAGGTGGCTTGTAACATTTGGACCATTAATAAAGCCCCCGTTCCTTCACCCACTGCCATATGAGCATGAAGTGGTACTTGACTTGGGGTAATGCCAACACGAGATAGAGCTAAGATCATAGCTTTTTCCCGTGACATATGCGATGGAATAGCATATTGTGATACGGTAGGGCATATGGTTTGGGCACAGACCAAGGCAACGGCTGTTGTAAAACCATCAATGACGAAAGGAACTTTCGCCCGCGCACAAGTTACCATGGCAGCGGTTAAGGCGACGAGGTCAAATCCGCCAAGTCGTTGTAAAATACATTCCGTAGAATTTAACTTTCCTTTGTGGAATGCTAGCGCATCGGCTACGACACGTTGATATTTGGCGACAGACTCTTCATCATTGCCAGCCATATCATCCACCGTCATCGATGAAGGTTCACCAGTCAAAGCGGATAGTACGGCAGCACTGGCTACGGCGTTTCCCATACCGATTTCACCAAAAGATAGCAAATTAATTTCCTTAAAATTGCGATTAATAAGAGTTGTTATCAGCTTACTTACTTGTTCATACACGTATTGATATGCATCTACCGTCATGGCAGGTTCTTCTAAGAAGTTAGCACTACCGCGTTGAAACTTACAATCAACGCCAACGGCTTTATGGCTATTTAAACCTACATCAACAATTTCATAGGGAATATGAGAGAAGGTAGCCAATTGTGTAGCTGCTGATTTTTGTTGTAACATTGTTTTAGCTTGTAGCCGTGTTAATTTAGGATTACAACCAACAATACCTGCTTTAGCAATACCATGGTCAGCAGCAAATATTACATGAAGTGGATTAATGCGATTGTGCATGCATCCCCAAATATGAGTGAGACGTATGAAATAGTCTTCCCAAACTCCAAAACTATGAGGTCTAATACAACGAGAACTGATTTGTTCTTCTCCGGTAAGCATAGGACCAGCTTGTTTCGTTTGTGTATTTTGATTCATAGGGCACCTCCAATAGGATAGATTATATATTGATATATGTATACATATACCTATGTATATATCTATTATATGCTTCTTTTACTTTGAAAGCTAGTTACTTCATTGAAGGATTCTTACTATCAAGATGATGCATCATTCGAGCGGTGATACGTTCGTGAAGGGTGAACACAGACTATGCTAGTCTGTGTTACATCATAGTTACAAGAGGGCAATTAGATTTATAAATGTTAGGCATCATATCATTTATGGGATAGCGGAAGAATTCTTTTTTTCTTACAAGCAGAAATGATAATAATTGCTAATATAGTTCCGCCAGCGGTGCTAATAAAAAAAGGAGGAATAAATCCTAAGAGAGCGGCTTTTTGATTACCTAGGACATACGAGGCGATTGGATAGGCAGCTAATCCACCAATAATAGATGTACCTACTAACTCACCAATATAGGCAAACGGTAGTTTCTTAGTATATTTGTATAATAGACCAGCTAGTAGGGCGCCGCACATACTACCTGGAAAGGCAAATACGGTTCCTAGACCTAATAGGTTTCGTAAGAGGGATGCAATAAAAGCAGCTCCTACGGCATAACTAGGACCGAGTACGACAGCGGTTATGATATTGATAAGATGTTGCACTGGTGCACATTTAGAACCAAGTATGGGGAATGAAAAGGTAGATCCTATAATGGCAATGGCAGAAAGGACACCCGTTAGTACGAGCTTGGTCGTTTGCGATAAACGATAGTTGGATGTATTATGCTCTTTCACGACGCTTGCCTCCTTTCTTAATGCTTTGTAAGATAAGAACGACAAGGGCGGTGAGTACCATAGCTGGTAAGGTAGAACCAAGTACAAACTCTGTGGCTAAGAAATAGCGATAGATGATAAAGCCGATTATCCATGATAGCATATTTACAACATTAATAGGTTTAGTATAGGCACTATCATTGAGTAGGTAGTCCATGATTAATACGGCTGTCATAGGTGCAAATACAGAGCCGATAGCATATAAGAAATTAGTGATATCATCCATAGGGAATAGCATAGCGGCAATGGTACCGATAATAGTGGTTATTCCTGCTAAATACATGCCTCGTATACGGGGACTGAGTGCTTCGCCAGATACACCGGCTGAATAGGCATCGAGAAAGGTGGTAGTAACCGTTGAAAATATAACGATTAATAAACCAACCAATCCAAGACCAGCAGTACTCATAATAACGGCAATATCAGTTACTCCTGTGTAGATAGCGGCACACATACCAATGCAATACATAAACGTACTAGTAAGAGAATAGATGATAACGCTGACTACTGTTGCTTTTACAGGCTCTTTCGCATGATGCGTATAATCGCTAATCAATGGTAACCAAGAAAGGGGCATGGCTATTGATAATTCGATGGCCATGCTAAATGCTAAGGAATCATCAGTTACAGTGGGCATAATTGTTTGATTGGCAATTAGACCACATAATACGAGGGTTAAAGCAAATAACATGCCCATGGCGGTACCATTTATTTTCGTAAAGTTGGTGAGACCAATGCGCAACCAACCTAAAATACAAAGGCCGATAATACAAGCCCAAACAGGTTGAGTTAGATTGATAATGCTGTTAGCGGATAGAGAACCATCATAAATCATGATGGATGTCCAACCAATTAATTGGATAATGTTTAGAATGATGAATAAAAGGCTGCCTGAGGTACCGAAAGCATCTTTTACCGTTTCCATAGCGGTTTTTCCTTTTTTAGCACCAATATAACCAGCCCCAAAGAGGATAAGGCCACCAATAATGTGACCAATGACGATGGCGAGGAGGCCTTTTTCAATGCCAAGTGGTGAAAAATAAGTACCTGTTAATATTTCGGCAATTGAAACGGCTGCACCAAACCAGATTAAGCCGTTTGATAATAATGTTGTTCGTTCTATAGCTTGTTTCATAAAAACTCCTTATTGATTAGTATATGGTTGTGTGTGAATTAATCCAGCCCCATGATCCATAGGACCACTACCATGACCTATATCCATCATGGCAGATAGGGTTAGTGAAATATAGTCTTTAGCGCGTTGTACGGCACTAGGAATGTCATAGCCCTTCGCTAAATTAGCGGCAATGGCACTTGATAAGGTACAACCTGTACCATGGGTGTTATTATTTTTGATACGCTTGCCTGTAAACCAAGTATAGTCGTTTGGGGAGATATATAATAAATCATTCGCATCGTTAATGCGATGACCACCCTTTACAAGGACTGCACAGTGATAGGCGTTGTAGATAGTAGAAGCTGCTTGTAGCATATCATCGCCACAGGTAATAGAAATGTGAGATAATGTTTCTGCTTCCGGTATATTAGGCGTTACTAGGGTGGCTAGCGGTAATAATGTATTGACCAAAGTTTCGATAGCATCCTCGTCAATTAATCGAGCACTACTAGTAGCAATCATCACGGGATCTACGACAATATTAGTGGCTTTATAATGTCGTAATTTTTCAGCAATGACTGTAATTAGCTCCTTGTTAGATAGCATGCCAGTTTTTATAGCTTTTGGTGGAATGTCTGTAAAAATAGCATCTAATTGAGCCGCCATAAAATCGGGCGTCACATTAGAAATCGCACTTACCCCCATCGTATTTTGTGCGGTGAGAGACGTGATGGCGCTCATACCATATACGTGATGAGCTAGCATAGTCTTAAGATCGGCTTGTATACCTGCACCACCACTACAATCACTACCAGCAATGGTGAGAGCTGTTACGGTGTCTACTAACCGATGTGCTATTGTGGCTACTTGACGCGTTTTTGTATACACCTCATCTATAGTGCTAGAACTGTTAAAAATAGCACCAATCATAGCAAAACCGGCCATACCACGCCCATCTAAGAGGGACATGTTGTCTTTTGTAATACCGCCAATCGCTACTACGGGAATAGGCACAGCACGACAAATCGATTCGAATATATCATGACTTATACGGGTAGTATCTTTCTTGGTATCTGTAGCAAATACTGCACCGGATCCAATATAATCAGCACCCTCTTCATAGGCTAATTCGGCTTGTGCGATTGTTTTGGCAGTAACGCCAATAATAGCATTATCGCCGAGAATGTAGCGCGCTTCACGTAAAGGCATGTCATCTTGTCCAATGTGTACACCATCTGCTTGTATTTCTTTAGCTAGTGCTACATTGTCATCAATTATGAAGGGCACTTTATATTGACGGCATAGAGCTTGTACTTGTAATGCTTCCTCTTTTACTTGTGATAGAGGGATTTCTTTACGTCGTAATTGAATCATAGTTGCACCACCACGAATGGCTGCTTCTACTTGATTGAGTAAAGCACTACCTGTCGGTTCGTGGGGAGGTGTAATTGCATACACCGTTAGGTGAGAACGTGTTAGTTTCATAATCGGTTATATGATACATAGATGTATCATAGGCTCCTTTCTATACTACAAATAATAGGTGAATGAATGCCCATACTAGCACTAAGCTCCTGGCCTATAAGGGTGGTGTACGCTTACGGTTATAGGATAGGTAGTTAATGTAGAAAGACATATAGAAGAGAGAAATATAAAAAAGGAAACCTAGTAGGTTTCCTTTTTATAAATACGGCATGGGTATGACTTGATATGTACTGCCGTCATATAGCATACAATGTATATCATCGTCAGTATATGTTGTCGCCGTATATAGTTCTAGTATATCCCTACGTTGGCATTATCCAAATCAGGTTATGGGTTAAAGCGAGTAGCTTACTCTCAGCCCGAACATTCGAGCACCCCGTTGTCTAATTTACATATCATAGTTTATTACTATGATATAGTTAATTTTATCATAAAATATGGGAAAATTAAACTGTTGATACCTATGTAATCGAAAGAGTTATCTGGAGTAGTTAACATATGTGACACAGAATCCGAATGATGTATGTAAACAGTACTCTTCTATATATTTATTAGGTAATGTAAATACCAATACTTTTTGGGCTATGATAGTATATCTACTGCATATTGTACTATGCTTACAAGCATTATGAGTTGTGAACGTTCTTTTGTAAAATCGTTTTCCATCAACCTTGTGACATCATTCTAAAATAGGATAGATTATGTGTTAGAAGAATACATAGTCTAGTAGGCATTTAATATATGCTAAGTCTAGTGAGATTTTTATATTTTAGGTAACAAATTAGCTGGATTCGGCAATAAACTAGCCTTTTTTTTGTATTTATGATGTTGATCCGGTACATAGACACGCAAGAATTTTGGCAATACTTCTAATTCAACAGGCATATCGGGACCTCGGTCGCCATCCATATTGGTAGGGAGATCATTGACTTCATTTAATAATTGGATATGCGCTTTTTTGACGGTTATAATATCTACATACCGGGAATTATAAATACTACCACTGATAACCAATGGAAATATACGGAGAATATCAAGAATAAAGTATTCTTTAAAAATAATAATGCGCATAAAGCCATCATCAACGGTGGCGGTAGGCATAAATTTTTCAAAACTGGATACACAATTCGTCAATAGGGCTAACACCAATGGTGATTTGACTACAAAGTCTTTGTCTTCTGTTATGATGCGATAATTAAAGCTTTTATTGTTTAATAAAGCTTGTCCACCTCGGGCAAAATAGGCAAGAGGACCTAAAATACTTTTTTCCTTAGGTGTTACCTCTTCTACTACTTTAGGTATGATACCTGCCGCAATATTGTTGCAAAAATATTTATCATTGCAACGACCAATATCAATGTGGCGAATTACACTATGGCTTAAGGCATGGATAGCAGCTAGCGGTGAACGGGGGATTTCTAGGGCACGGGACATATCGTTTACAGTACCAACAGGAATAAAGCCGAAGTTAATGTCACCACCAGCTTGTGCAATGCCATTTACTGTTTCATTAACCGTTCCATCGCCGCCCATACAAAAGACAGCATCGTAGTGATTTTCTGTAGCGGCTTTAGCAAAGCGAGTGGCATCTAATTCGCCAGCAGTAAATTTCACTTCTGTGTGATCAAATAGGCTGGTTAATTGTAATTGCAAGTCCATCATATAGCGACGGGCAGCGCCTCCACCAGAGGAAGGATTTATGATGACTAAACAACGACTCATATATAATACTCCTAGTTATAAATCAAAATTGACAGTGTATAAAGCACCTCGTATAATTAATCTATCTTATATTATAACTGTATTTGTTCTTGAATAAAAGAGAAGATGTTAGAAAATATACTAGCTTCTTATGAAAGACAATATAGTTAGTAGTTAGGATTTACTAGCTAGTAGTTATATAACATGATTTGAGGAATATTGCATATGGATAAGCATGAAGAGTATCATTTGAAGCCCATTGATTCTATTGGAAGATTGCCATTGAGTGAACAAGTATATATCACATTAAAGCAAGCTGTATTGCGAGGAGAATTAAAACCGCAAGTTAAATTAAATGAAGTGAAAATCGCAGAGCAATTACAAGTGAGTGCTACGCCTGTGAGAGAAGCGTTTCGAAAACTTGCTAAAGATAATTTAGTAGTTATAAAACCTTGGAAAGGTGTAACGGTTAAGGGGTATACACCAGAAGAAATTATTGCTATGTATCAGTGTCGTGAGGTTATGGAAGGACTTGGAGCTAGATTATGTGCCTTGTATGCGACAGATGAGCAAATTCGTGAGTTAGAAGAGGTGTGTGACGAAGGACGGCGTGAGGAAGATCTAGAAGAAAGAGTGGCGATTAATAGTCGTTTTCACTCATTGATAGCTATGTTATCTGGTAATGAACGAGTGGCGGACTATTTATCAGATTTTAGAGAAATGGTGAATCGTGATATGTATATTAGTACTATGGATTCGGAACGCAGTTTGGAATGTGACAAGGAACATGATGCCATTATGGAAGCGATTCGTCAGCATGATGGAGAGGTAGCAGAGCAACAGATGAGAAACCATATTCGAAATGCTTTTGTATTTAAAAAAGCGCATGCTGATTTACGAGCAAAAAAATTTGGAGAAAATAGTAATTTATAGTGAGAATTTTTATTCATTGGCCGTGGGAAATAGGTTTTTATGATGGGGTGTATTATTCATGATAGTACATAGAAGCGTTAGATAGCAATATAATGGTGTATCATTAAATAAATTAATAAAGGATTTTTTAAATCAATCCCCTATAATGGAGGGTATAGGGTTTATAAATCTATTGAAGTTCTATTTACAAGAAGGTTGTTATTTGCTATAATTTATGCAAGGTAGTGAGTATATCTCATACCTTGGGGCATCCCCCAAAGCCCCATAACATTTGAATTAGATTCAAATGTTCTCTCTCTCTTTTTTCTCAAACACAAAAGCCTCGGCTCCGGCCGAGGTTTTTGTGTTTGAGATTCTATTTGTCGGTAGTAGACGATGTGATAGTTTCTATCATCATCGATGTAAACTAATGATATAATAAACTCTTATAGAGGCATCACAAATACATCTGTAATGTAGGTGATTTTTGTTGCCTACCAACTAGAGGAATATTGCTTGTATCGTAAGAAGTTAAGCGTTGATAGCGACGTAAATCACTGGCTTCTACTCGTAATAATTGATAGGTTTCTACGCCTAATGCATAGGCAATTTGATAGAGTATTTCTAAGGATACACCTTCAATATGTCGCCCGTTTTCTAATTTACCTAAATAACTTGCACTAATACCAGCACGATAGGCTAGTTGTTTTTGTGTTAATCCATTAGCAGTGCGCAGTACGGTAATTTTATGACCAATAGCGTGTAATAAAATTTGACAAGTATAAGCTGTGTAGTCCAAGATAATCTCTCCCTCGTAGTAGTTATTCATAGCTACTTTTACTATATACATCGTGTACCTATTCAATTACGAATATATATTACATATAGTATAGAGTAAATTTGATTAATATGCTACATAAAATTTATAAAATAATATAAATTAGTAAAGAATTGTGAAAATTCTAGAAAGGACAGGATGATGAAATTAATAATGATTGCCATAGGCGGCGCATTGGGTGCCATTTGTCGTGTATATGGAAGTGATTGGATACAGCAACGGAGTTATTATGGAATCCCTTGTGGAACCATTGCGGTTAATTTGTTGGGGGCCCTATTAATTGGATTGTGTTTAGGCTATATGTCCGCACGACCAGATATGCCGGTATGGGTAAAATTTTTAGTTGTGTCTGGCGGGTTAGGAGGTTTTACTACATTTTCTACATGTATGTATGAGGCTATAGAATTAGTCCTGTTAGGACAGTATCTACATGCAGTTTGTTATATAGGTATACAATTCATTGCAGGGCTTGTATTATGCTTTATAGGGATAAGTATTAGTAAATTGTTGGTGTGAAAGTATGTTATCGAGGCTCATGATATCATATAATAGAGGTAAGATACTTGTATGGAGCATTCATTCAGTACAGTTTTTAGTAGGAACTATGATGAGTGAGCCTTATAAAGAATTTACGTTAATAGTGGTAGCATGATAGAAAGGATAAACTGTGAAACAAATCGATATAAAAGATGCAATTGGACAAGCATTGTGTCATGATATTGTACGTATTGTAATTGGGACTGTAAAAGAACGTGCTTTTAAACGGGGACATGTTATTCGTGAAGAAGATATAGAGGAATTATTGGCACTTGGTAAAGAGCATGTATTTGTTATGGAACCAGGTGATGAAAATTTATTGCATGAAGAAGATGTGGCCTATGCATTATATGATTTGGCAGCAGGTGATTATATGCATAATACCTTAGTGAATCAAGGTAAAGTGGAAGCGATTGCTGATATAGATGGCATGTTGCAAGTTGATGTAGAACGATTAAGAGCGATTAACTCCATTGGACAATTAACCATCGTTACAAAACTAAATCATAGAGCTGTTAAAAAGGGCGAATTAATTGCAGGTATGCGCTGTATTCCTTTGTTGCTTGATAAACGAGAGGTAGAAGCGGCACAAGCAATTGCTAAGAATCAACCTATTTTACAAGTGAAGCCCTTCGTCATAAAAACTGTAGGGATTGTTACGACTGGTACAGAAGTGTATACAGGCCGCATTGCGGATGCATTTACACCGATTATTGAAAAACGTATGGCTCCTTATGGCATGAAGAAGGTGGCCCATACTATTGTGCCAGATGATACGGATGAAATTGTAAAAGCCATAGAGACTATGAAAACAGCTGGTGTAGATATTATTTTTTGTACTGGTGGTATGAGTGTAGATCTCGATGGTCGCCGTATCATTAAAAAATCTCGTTCTGCCGAAACGGTTGTTACCTATGGCTTACCAGTCTTACCAGGATCCATGGTGTGTATTGCCTATACGAGTAGCGGAACTCCTATCGTAGGATTACCAGGGGGCGTATTATTTAGCGAACCTACTGCATTCGATGTGTTATTACCACGATTAGCTGCTAATGATAGAATTACAAAAGAAGATTGTATTGCCATGGGACATGGTGGACTATTATAAGTACATAGATAACAAGTAATTATACGCCTGTTTAGTAGATTGCTGTTTGATGTTAGACGAATGCGTAACAATAATAAAAGACTATCCATATCCTTTTTGCCATCTATCTTATGTAGATGGACTGTAGAAAGGTGTATGGATAGTCTTTTTTAGTAAACGATATAAACAGAGGAACATTGATATTGAACTGCATTTTGAAAATGGATTCAACGTTGTGCTGCAGTGCATACTTTTAAATCGACGGTCCTCTATTTTATATGAGGCTATTTAGTTACAGACCTTGTATTGTCGTAGATTGTAGCATACTAGCTTCATTTATCACTATCATGTGACTTATAACAAATTATTTTTTAAATACATGTTTTGCAATCTTTTGGACTGCTGGTGCCAATAGAAGGGCTACGATAATACCGACACCACTAGTGATGAAAGTAGCAGGCAAACGAGTGGCAGCGACGGCGATGCTATCTAATACAATGGCCCAAGCAATAAAGTAACCAATAGCTGTAATAATAGCACCTACTATGGTGGCTAGTAAAATTTTACCTCGACTTACGATTGGATAATTTTGTGCTGATGGATACATGCCTACAGTGAGTACACCAACAGCCACGCCAGCCAATCCTTTTATGATAATAGAAAATAATGTATACGATGTATGACCGCTGATTAGGTCAAATATACCTGATCCGATGGCACCAGCCAAGCCAGCATACATGCCACCAAAAGCGGCGGCAATGGTAAACAGAGCGGCCGATCCTAGATGAGTCATGCCACCAGTAGGTAAGGGAAATAGTATAAATGTAGCAACAATACAAATAGCGCTTAATAAACCGATATATATTATATCTTTTGTAGACAACTTCATTTCAATCACTCCTAATTACGTATATAGTCAATTGCTTATCATAGTATATTTTTTTATTCTTTTAGTCAATACAGTATTAGTTTGATGTTTATAGCATATTCACATATACGTTTACGAAACTGTAGCTCTTCGGTTATGATACATGTCATAAGAAGGTTTCTCCTTTGAAATAATGATTCGGTTTAGTCAGCTGCATTGATTATCACAGAGAGTGTTCTTTTTTTATTTGTCACAAATGTATTATACTCGTACATCCTTTTAAAATAATGATTCAGTTTAGTGACCTACATTCATCATAACAGAGTGCATGCTTCTTTTTTGCTTATTTACCACGCATGTGTTATACGCATACAGTATTAGTTGTATTAGGATACTATCTGTAACGGATTAGCTATGGTATGTGGTTTCTTAGTACAGATTAACTCGTATGCCATAGTGACAAGTATTTCATAACTATGGTAATTCGCTAAGCGTAGTAGATCCTCTTAGGAGGATTTTCTGGTACAAGATGTTACTTGTATGGCTAGTAGGGTGTGCTATATCTATATTAGCAGCAGATACAACACTTTTGATTTCTTATTTAGATTACAGTGCGTATAATTGGTTTTATCTTTGTTACGTGTAACGTGCGTTGTATGTGGTACCTATCGTACTAGCTATGATATGCATTAGAATGATTTTTTCCCTAATATAGGGTGAGAGCAACGACGTAAGCTAAGTGTATCAATGATATGAATAGCTTTGTCGATGGAGATATCTTCCCGTTTAGTAGGTGTTTCTAAAATGCATAACGGTGAATCTGTTCCTACTTCTCCTGGTGGTAAATAGATATATTCTTGATTGTGTGGGTCACCAAAAATGTAACCAGCTTGTAAATGTTCAGCATGAATACGACTCATAGAATCTCCTTAAGCGTGAAATTTAAAAAATCGGCAGATACTAGGTGTAACTGCGTATTATGATAGTGACTAGGGATACGGTTGAAAGAGGCACTATCGTGCAAGTGTCCGAAAATGCAATGGTCTACATGATACGTATCCATTAATTCTGTAAATCCACTGGAACTGATTGTATCATTAAATGGGGGATAATGTAACAATAAAATTTTTATTCCTTTTTTTGATGCAAAAGAAGCATCCGTCCCTGAAAGAGTAGCAAGATAGCGGTCCATTTCTTGTAAGGCCGCTTCTGTACGGAGTAATTCACGTTCATAAATATGTTGGTCCCTGTTTATATCAAAAGCGCTATCGCCGGGACAAAGATATCCGCGAGTTCCGCCAAATGCTATATGACCAATACCAGTGGCATGACCTTGAAGAAATGTAATTTCATGGTTAGTGGCGGCAGTCATTTTACTTGTGCTAGACCACCAATAATCATGATTACCACGAATCATGTATTTCATGCCAGGTAGAGCTTGAATCGATTGTAAGTCTTCGAGAGCTTCGGGTAATCGCAAGGCCCAAGAAATATCGCCTACGATGAAAACAATATCATCATTGGTGACGCTTTTTTGCCAAGCTTGTTTGATTTTCTCCCAGTGGTTGGCCCAATGGGGTCCAAAAATATCCATTGGTTTTTTAGGTGGCGTACCAGATAAATGGGTGTCGCCAATAGCAAAAACTTTCATAGAGTTCCTTTCATTGGTATTATAGGTCCCAGTAGGCTTTTAATTCTTCTTGAATGGTAGCAACGCGGCTTTCACAACCTATTTGTGGAATTTTATAGCCAATAAAGAGAGGCGTTGTCACATAACGGGGTATAATTTTAGCATAGTAATAGTCGTCATGCAGATTATAAAAAAAGAAATTATATGATTTGGTATAGGATTTCATGGTGCTTATAATGTATTTGGTAATTTGTTGCATGCGACGACTTAATTTGCTTCTGTTTACAGAATGGGGAAATTGAAGATTGTATTCAAAAAAGCCGATAAGTGGATGCTTTGATAATGTAATTTTTATGGTATCATCTTCTTTTAAGAGCCATCCGTCAAAATGATATGGTTTAATATCTTCACAGTAATCATATGTTTCAAGACCTATAATTTGACTGTGGGGATGACGAATTGAACCACCTGATAAAGGACCATAATTTTTAAAATATAGAACAGATTTAAAGCGACTATCTTTCATAGTTTCAATCCATTTATCCATGGAGAATGAGATAATAGCGGCTGCTTGATGCGGATCATAGGCTGAAAATTCACCGTGACAATCATCGGTTTCAATAATAACTGTAGGCCAAGTATCTTGTAATACGGGATATTTATTTTTTAACCATATCATGGTACCGTTTCTGTCCAATATGTCTGTTAAGTGACTGGTATCACAAAAAGGGCAGGCTATTTTTTCATTACGAATATTGACTGGCTTTCTATAGCCTAGGGCAATATCAAATATTAAAGGTTGATTCATAGATGCCTCACAGATGTATCGTAAATTATAAATGTTTGTAAAGTATAATAAGTATGTAACTATTTATTATTATACCGTAGCTTGTGGGATTCGCCTATTACATATTGTGGATATATAGTAAAAGTGTAGTAGTGAGAAAATTATAGTATAGGTTATGAAAGAGTAGATTCTAGTGTAGATGAGCGTAGATTAGCAATGATTGTATTGTAGGTCTTATAGGATTTACCATATAGAGTGTCATGGTAGCACATATGACTGAATGATATGACCAATCTAGTATATGATGAGATTATATAGTAACATGCTCGATACTTTTACTCAACTACCTATGATGTCGTGGGGGATTGTTATATTTGATATAATGAATAAAGATATATGAATGATGAAGGGAGAACATATGAAACCAACGACATTGTGTTTTGTCATTGATACAGAGAATAGAATTTTATTAGGACGTAAAAAACGTGGGTTTGGTGCTGGTAAATATAATGGCTTTGGAGGAAAAGTTGAAGATGGAGAAAGTTTTGTACAATGTATGATTCGTGAATTACAAGAAGAATCTGGACTTATAGTTAAAGCAGATGCGTTAGAACCAGTGGCATTATTAAACTTTCAATTTCCTCATGACACATCATTAACACATATTGGATATGTGTATCTCATCCGCGATTATGGGGGGACCGTCATAGAAACAGAAGAAATGGAGCCTTGTTGGATTTCAATGGACCATATTCCTTATGATTCTATGTGGTCCGGTGATCGAAAATGGGTGCCCAAGATACTGGAAGGGAAAAAATTAGAAGGAATGATACAGTTTGGAGACGATAATGAAACTGTGGTATCTATGGATTTAGTAGAGGTTGATACGGTTATAGATGAAACAGAATTATTACCGCTAGAATGGACAAATCATTTGTTAGATTGGTATGATGTGAATCAACGTGAGTTGCCATGGCGTAATACGGGAGATCCGTATAAAATTTGGGTATCAGAAATCATGTCACAACAGACAAGGATTGAAGCGATGAAACCATATTTTGATAATTGGATGATGCGGTTTCCTACTATGCAGGACTTAGCAGATGCATCAGAAGAAGAGGTGGTTCACGCATGGCAGGGGTTAGGTTATTATAGTCGGGCAAGAAATTTGCGACTAGGCGTACAAGAAGTAGTAGAGCAATATGGCGGTCATGTGCCACGGAATCGAAAGGCTATGGAATCATTAAAAGGAGTTGGTGCCTATACAGCAGGAGCCATATTATCCATGGCGTTTAATCAACGAGAAGCGGCAGTGGATGGCAATGTATTACGTGTATATGCTCGTTTGTATCATATAGAGGACGACATATTATCAACTAAAGGAAGAAAAAGAATTACCTATTTAGTAGAGCAAACGTTACCATATGATCGCCCAGGAGAATTCAATCAAGCCTTAATGGATTTTGGATCCGCTATTTGTATACCACAAAATCCGCGTTGTCATGAGTGTCCCTTATCCGCTGTTTGTATTGCGTATGCACGAGGCGATGCGCCTTCATTGCCTATACGGATTAAAAAGACAAAAGTGATTACAATTTCTATGATGGTAGGATTATTAAAGTGGGGGGACTATTATTTGTTACATAAACGCCCTAATACAGGGCTATTGCGATCTATGTGGGAATTTCCAAGTGTGGAAGAACCAGCTTCTTTTATAGAAGGCGCTAGTCATTTAGAAAATCAAGTTAAAAAATTTGGTTGTACAGTAGTATTGGAGAATGAGTGTATACAAGAACTTACCCATTTATTTTCACATCGCAAATGGATTATGCGTGCATATCGGGGCATAATAACGTTTGAAGGTACATTAGAAAGTTTACAGGCACAATTGCCAGCAGATTGGCAATTGTTAAAAAGGAGCGAATTTGCTGATTATGTATGGGCAGGTCCGCATGGTAAATTAACGACTCTATGTTAATGATTGTAATGCTGAGGTGAATTAAAATGTTGTATAGAAAGGACTATGCATGCAAGCCTATCTAGAGCCTATTATTATAGGCATATTAATTATTCTATTGATACTATTTATTAGTGTATGGTTGTGGGTATGGCAACCAAAACAAAGACTACTACTTGCTGCTACTTGTTGTGCTGTGGGTGGTACGTTGATGATTGGTGTTCATTATTTTATCATGCATCAAACTGATCTATATGGCACTTGGTTGTATGAGGTACTACAAATATGGCGTACAGAATCATATGCGTGGAGCATTGGTATCGTAGTTTCTATTATGGGCTTACTCATAACGATTGCGGTAGAAAAGATTATAAATTATTATAGACCACCCAGGACTGTAACAATAGGAGAGTCTCGGCGTGCCTTATTTAAGAAAATAGGTATCGCTGTACCTGCTGTGACGATTGGTGGTTCTAGTGTAGTTGCTTTTGATGGACAATATCGTATTGAAGTAACCCATCATGAGTTAGCTTTTCCTCGTCTACCACAGTACTTACATAACTATCGATTGGCGCAAATTAGTGATGTTCACATAGGTCCCTGTATTGATTTACAAGAATTTGATCGCATTATGGACTATGTGTTAACCGAAAAACCACAGAGATTATTAATTACGGGAGATTTAATTGATACACTAGAATGGTTGCCTAATCTATGTGAGCGCATTAATCAACTGGTTTCTCAATTTCCAGATGGAATTGATTATATATTGGGAAATCACGAGCATTTTAGGGATGTAACGCGCGTTACTAGGGCTTTGCGGAATACATCTATGAGGGTACTGATTAATGAAAACTATCAATTAAATAAGGATGTTAGTATAGACGATCGGCCGGTCTATTTGGCTGGCGTTGATTATAATATGAATCGTAATCGTATTGCTTGCCGTCAAGAAATGATGGAACAAGCATTAGCAGGTATTCCAGACGATGCGTTTGTTTTGCTTATGGCCCATCATCCTGAGTTTTTTACAGAGGCTATGGAAAGAAATATACCAATGACATTTAGTGGGCATACTCATGGAGGCCAAATTAATGTATTGGGAGTGAATGTAGTCCCTATTGGAACACCGTATGTGAAAGGTATGTACGTGCATGGTACATCTTGTTGTTATGTTAATCGTGGATCTGGTCATTGGTGGCCTATACGGATTAATTGCCCGCGAGAAATTTCTGTTTTTACATTTCGCTCACAATGATACCATATAGTGCGTGTTAGCCTGATATGGACTCAGAATAATCAAAGTATTCTATGTACATGGTTGATTACGAATAGGTATAGCATTTACTAGTAATTCATACATGGTATGGGGTTAGGAATGCATCCTCCCTATAGCATGAGAAATTTTATGCAGTAGGGTAATCATAAATTACAATTATTATATAAATAGCGATAGCATATATACCAAATACATATTAGGAGGGTATGGTATATATGCTATCGCTTTTGTAGAAATCGATACACAAGTTGAGGTATGAGGTATGAGTGTATCGAGTTGACTATACAATTAGATAGTGTATAGTCATTTTGTTAGTTTATGAATATGTAGTGGTACATTATTATACGTATCATCTAGGTTGGAGGAGTTGATTACTAGTGATATAGTGTGTGCTGAAAAGAGATATGAAATCAATGAAATAGTGGCGTTAGCACATTACTTCATTTTTACGGCTTGATCAAACTCTTCTTCCGACATAAGTTTTTCTTCGAGAATAATGGATTTAATAGAAGTATCACGTTTGTATGCATCTTTTACTACTTTTGCTGCTTTGTCATAGCCAATGTATGGTGTTAACGCTGTAGCAATTTGTAGTGATTGTTCTACAAAGAATTTTAGTTTTTTAGGAATAAATTCGACTCCATCAATGCATTTTTCAGCGAATGAATTCATTGCATCAGATAATAGACGAGTAGATTCGATAAAATCATAAATCATAATCGGCATATACACATTAAGTTGGAATGCCCCACTACCAGCACAGACTGTCATGGTAGTATTAATACCAAATACTTGAGCACATACCATTGTTAAAGCTTCGCATTGGGTAGGATTTACTTTTCCTGGCATAATGGAGGAACCTGGTTCATTAGCTGGTAATGTCCATTCACCATATCCACAACGAGGACCAGAGCCTAGGAAACGAACATCATTCGCAATTTTAAATAGAGTAGTAGCTAATGTGTTGAGTGCTGCATGAGCTGTCATAATCGCATCTTTTAATGACATGCCTTGGAATTTATTATTTTCAACTCGGAATGGAGCACCGGTTACTTCTGGCAAAATAGCATCCATAGCAGCAAGGTAGCCATTTGGTGTATTCACACCAGTTCCTACCGCAGTACCACCTAAAGGAACATCTAATAAATAATCAGTAGCTTCTACAATAATTTTACGAGCTGTTTTAAGACCTGCTACGAAAGCACTGATTTCTTGATCTACCATAATGAAAGTAGCATCTTGTAAATGTGTACGACCTACTTTTTGTAGTCCTTTACCTTTTTCTTGAAGCTTTTCAAAGGAGGCAATGAGTCGATCAAGAGCAGGCAACACGCGTTTTTCTATTTCAAAATAGGAAGCGATATGCATTGCTGTAGGGAATGTATCGTTAGTACTTTGACCACGGTTTACATCATCATTAGGATGTAATGGAATGGATTCGTTAATCTGTTTTGCTCGATGAGCAATTACTTCATTCACATTCATATTAGTTTGTGTACCCGAACCTGTTTGGAATACACAAAGAGGAAATTCTTCATCCCATTTGCCAGCTAGAATTTCATCTACTACTTGTGCAATGAGTTTTGCTTTTTCTTCACTAATGGCGCCACAAATTGCATTTGTTTTAGCACACGCCTTTTTGACTAAAGCGAGGGCCTTAATTTGTTCCAATGGCATGCAATGAGTGCCAATTTTAAAATTGTTAAATGAACGTTGTGTTTGAGGACCGTAAATACGTGCTGCGTCGACTTCGACAGGGCCCATAGAATCATATTCAGTGCGAGTTTCCATGATAATACCTCCTCAATTAATAATAAAATGATAATAAATATCAATTACAAATTATATTATAAAGGAAATTTATAAAAAAGTCATCATGAAATTTATAATAATTTTCATTTAGATTGACTAACAAAAATAAATTAAAGAATATCCATTAGAGATAATCAAATGTATATACTAAAAAAACATTTTTTTCTTGTGCTTTATCGTGAAAAAGGGTAAAATTAATCTATCCTTATCTCGTATATTAAAAGGGGGTATTTTAAGTGAAACATGATTTTATGAGTCATGAACTGCGATTGCCAGAACTTACATTACGTGGAATGCTATTAGGTATTTTAATTACTATTGTATTTACTGCATCTAACGTATATTTAGGTTTGAAGGTGGGATTGACATTTTCCTCATCAATTCCAGCTGCTATTATTTCTATGGCCATTTTACGGTTTTTTAAAGATTCTAATGTATTAGAAAATAATATGGTACAGACGCAGGCTTCAGCAGCGGGGACATTGTCTGCTGTTATTTTTGTATTGCCAGGTTTACTAATGTTAGGGTATTGGCAAGGGTTTCCATTTTGGCAAACATTTTTACTATGTACTTGCGGTGGCTGCCTAGGCGTGTTATTTACAATTCCATTACGCCGTGCGATGGTTGTCAATAGTGATCTCCCATATCCAGAAGGACGAGCAGCGGCAGAAATTTTGAAAGTAGGTAGCCATTCTGCTACTAATGCTGGAAAATCCTCAGGTATGAAGGAAATAGTGAGTGGCGGTGTCGTAGCAGGACTTATTAATTTATGTACATCTGGATTTCATGCACTTGCTGATTCTGCTAGTTTTTGGTTTCAAGCAGGAAAAGGTATTACACAATTTCCTCTAGGATTTTCTACAGCATTACTTGGCGCAGGATATTTGATTGGTATTGCTAGTGGGATTGCTATTTTAGTTGGTATGATCATTGCATGGGGAGGATTTGTACCATACTTAACTAGTGTATTACCGATGGATGGTGATAGTACTACTAAATTTGCCATGGGTGTTTGGAAATCAAAGGTCCGTTTTATCGGTGCTGGTACTATTGCTATTGCCGCTATTTGGACATTAATTAAATTAGTCAAACCAATTGTAGAAGGTATGAAAATTTCTGTACATAATATGGGCATGAGCGGTGATGAACGCATTACACATCGCATGGATACAGATATGAAAGCTAGTACGATTGCCGTTGTATTCCTTGCCATTATGATTGGGTTAATTTTTACATTTTACTCTTTCGTTAGTGCTGTGGATATTAGTAGCTCTTTAATGATTATATTAATTATTTGTGGCGTTATTATTTCTGTGTGCGTAGGATTTTTTGTGGCCGCTGCTTGCGGATATATGGCAGGTTTAATTGGTACTTCTGCTAGTCCAATTTCTGGGATTGGTATTATTGGTATCATTATTTCTTCACTTGTTGTATATGCCATTGCTTCTGCTAACCATTTATTTGCTACGCAAGCAGGCGTTGATTTTGCGACAGCATTGGCGATTTTCATGACTAGTGTAGTTGTATCTATTGCAGCTATTTCGAATGATAATCTACAAGATTTAAAAACTGGACAATTAGTAGGAGCTACACCATGGAAACAGCAGGTAGCTTTATTGATTGGTAGTGTAGCTGGTTCTTTAGCGATTGCACCAGTGTTAAACTTGTTGTACCAAGCTTACGGATTTACTGGTGCTATGCCACGAGCTAGTATGGATCCAAGCCAAGCGTTATCGGCACCACAAGCTACATTGATGACGACGATTGCACAAGGTATTTTTAGTGATAGCATGGATTGGTCATATATTTTAATCGGCGTAGGTGTAGGTGTTGTTGTTATTTTAGTTGATTTAATATTGAAAAATACGACTGCATCGTTAACCTTACCTCCATTGGCAGTAGGCATGGGGATTTATTTACCTCCATCCTTAGAAATGCCATTAGTCATGGGCTCAGTATTGAGCTTCTTTGTTGGTCGTTATATATTACAAAGAGCTAAAGAACGCTCAGGTGAGGTCTTAGCTGAAGAAGATGCAGAACAATGTAATCGTCGTGGTGTTTTATTCTCATCTGGATTAATTGTTGGGGAAAGTTTGATGGGCGTTATTATTGCAGTTATCATTGTATTTTCCGTAACATCTGGTGGTAGTGATGCACCATTGGCCATATTTGGCGATGATTTTGCAGATACTAGCAAGTGGTTGGGATTAATTGTATTCGTTCTTATGATGGTGTACATTGCTCGCCTTGTAATTACTACCAAATTTGATAAGGAACAAGCCCTAGCTATTTTGGCAGAACGTAAAGCAAATGAAAATAAATAGGCATTAGTATACAGATAATAGGTATATGTATATATAGAGAATAATAAGGATGTAAAAGACTGTATGGTAACTATGTACCGTACAGTCTTTTTAGTAGGAAAATGATTCTAATGTGTATGCGAGATAATAATAGTATCAGAGTAGAGCTGATAGAATGTACTAAAATCACCGATAGGTCTGTTAAAATTATATGAAGCATAACATATATTTAAATACAATATAGTATAGTTGTATTACTCATTACTAAGATATTTCTTTTACATTGCTTATGACAATCAGTAGATTATATACAAAACGATGACATCCTAGATTCCTCGTTGCGGTGATTTCACTATATTTTATAGGATAGGTTACATTACATACTATATAGGAAGATAGCACCTTTGGTGACTATAGGTTGCTCTTTTACTATATCGATTGCTATAATATTATATATATAGAAAGAGTGATTGAGCGTCAGTGTGTAATAATTATCTTAGGATACGACAATCATGACAAAGTGTGTTATCGTAGACATATATAGCACATATGGGGATAGTGGACATTAAGACGTATAGAAATATGTAAATTCTGAATTAGAATAATAGATGCATAGTATAATCGTATAAGAATAGAAGGGGCAAGTCTGATGAATAAAAAAATTGCTATTATGATGATAGTAGGAGCTGTTATTGGTTATAGAACAATTGTTACAGCAAATGCTGATACTATTCCTGTCCAAGTTGTAAAGGATCATAAAACAGTACAAGGAGCAGATAAGTTGGTGGTTGTTAATGCTGTATCTGGTCAGCAGGATATAGATAAGCAACGAATTTCAAGCACTGCATCTCCAGAAACAAATAGAACGATTCGTACTACCTTAGAAGGACTTTCAAAGACTTGCACGATGGTAGCTGTACCATCAGCAGAAGAGTATACATCTAGGTTGCGTGTAGGCATTACACCTACTGCTATATTAGGCGATCATATTCATATTGTATATCCTACCATTAACTCTGTCAGTCCTGTTGTTACTCATAGAATTAATAAGAAATTAGCTAATTATGCTACTTCTATAAAAACATCAATAGATAAACGAAATGAAAAAGAACATATGACATATAATATTCTTATGAGTTATGATATAGAAAAGAATCAAGATGGATTACTTCGTATTGTTATGTATACATATACGATTGAAGATAATGCGATAGAAGGTACTATGGTTACGAAAGAATTTATCTTTAATACTACTTCTGGTAAAAGCATATAATTAACCATAATATTTTTACTAATCTATGGGTGACATGTAATGTCTATATCTATCGTTATTAGCCTTATTAAGGTTTATACGATGTAAGCACTCATGATAGTTTATAAGAAGTCGTAACTATATACTCAACGAAATAGAGGAACATTGAGCATGTTGCATCAATGTTCCTCTATTTTATGTTTTATAGTAAAGAAGTAGTTTACAGAATACATCGCTATGGCAGATTATACATATAACTCATATTCCTATCTGTAATTATACGGCTAGAAAGAGTAACTATTATTTCATTATGAGTATATGATGATGTTGTAGTGTATCATTGAGATTGTTTTATTGATGGGCTTTTATTTCATTAGCAATATGCCATTTGACAGGTTTTGACCAATTTGTTTCAGTCACAGGGGGTAATTGTATAGAAGCTTTTTTGCCAAATCGTTTAACAAAGGCTTTTTTTGTGGCTGGTGATAATTCATCTACGGTCAAAATAAGAGAGGAGACAGATATATCTGGAGTGATGGAGATGACAGTCCCTTGAGGCTCTAATTGATTATACATATATGTTGTTTCTAGTTGTAAATTATCTAAATCAGCTTGTGTATAGCTACCTATATGAGTAATGACAGAGGTAGTTAGTTCTTTATCATTTGAGGTGGCTAAGGCGGCACCAAATTGTTTTAATTTATTTTCCTTAGTAAAAGTAACATATAGTTTCCCGTGATTCCAGAACATGACTCCATCATTTCTAAAATCTATCTCTATATCATGGTATTTGAATGTATTCATTAATAATTTATTAGTTTTACTTTCAATGGTTTGTCGATGTATTGTATCCATAAAGGCAAGAGCTTGTGGTGTATGTGTCATACGATAGGCGATTTCAGCGGCTTCAGCACGAGTGATGTATTTTTCAGGATTAAACATGCTATGCGGATTATAGGCTAAAAATTTAAGACTTGCCAATTCACGTACCGCATCTTGTGCCCAAGGGGCTATAAATTTTTGATCGCTGTAATTATACTCATCTAATATGGTAGGATCCTCCGTTACGTAACCAATATAATGGATATAGTTGTCAGCTACCACTGCAAATTCTTGCCGCGACATATATTTTTCAGGACGATATGTTGTATCTCCGTAGCCGCTAATAATATTTTTTTTAGCTACTGACTCAATAGCTAGTGCAGACCATCGATCGGAAGTAATATCAGAAAATGTGCTCGATAACATAACTGTTGGCGTTTCGCCTAAGAGGTTATTAAATAGGGTTGCTGCTTCCTCTCGTGTTAATGGACTTTCAGGCTTGAATGTATTATTAGCATAGCCATTAATAATTTTTTCCTGTGTCATGGTAGAGATAGATTGGTAAGCCCAATAATTGGGCGGTACATCAGCAAATATATATTGGCGAGAATTGTTAAAGGAAGATACACTATTGGTAATAGAGGTAGAAGTATCTATTGTATTAGCATTGATAGGCACGCTATGCGATGCTGGTTTCACAACGGATATAGTAGCGTGCGAAATCGTATTGGCATGAACATTAGGCAATTCACCTAAACTAATAGTGAATAAGCCAGTCATGAGTATTGTTAGGATGTGATTTTTTTTGTTCATTACAAATTCCTCCTGCGATTACTATAGTTGTATTGTATCACAGAATCAGTATGTATTTTGGTAGATTTTGTAAAATTTGTTTAATGGTATATAAAATAGTGAGAGGAGTGGATTTATTGAAAATTCACTCCTCATATTAGTGGGTATAGATTACACTATTGGATTAATTAGTTTTTACAACCATTTTAACTTTAGAAGCAAATGTTTTATCTACACCTTGTTGGGTACTAGCAGAGGCTGTTGTTACTAATGCGTATAATTGGTTGTTTTGCACGTCTGGAAAAATGACAATAATCATACCAGATTTTTCGTGGGATCCATAATACTTACGGAAGTTTTTTTCGATTTTATTATATTCTGTTTGGCTATAATTAGAGGATTCGACGGTTACTTGTTTCATAGCAGCAAATTTAGTTTTTATTAACGACAATTTTTTTCTATCTTTTACCGCTATGTGAAGTATATTGTCTTTCCAGTATATTACGCCATAGTCCTGAAATTTATTAGATGATTTATAGATTTTATTCAATTTATTAAATACGCTATTTTCCAAATCTTTTTGTTGTTTATTTTCTGCAGTCATCTCTTGGTTGGACTTAGAAGCGTCTTTCTTTTCCACTGTTGATGATACATTATGAGTGGTAGAAGCATTAGCTTTTTCAATCATTACTGGCTGATTAGTGATGATACGATATAAAATAGATGTTACTTCTGCACGTGTGATAGGGTCTGATGGGTTAAAAGTAACATCTGGACCATAGGCTAAATATCCTTTTTCTGCCAGTGCCATGATAGCTGATTTGCCCCAGTCTGTAAATGAATCTTGATCTTTAAATTGGATGTTTTCATTTTTATTGCTGGTTTTGACATGCTCTAACTTGGCAAAGTTTAGTGCTGTAACAGCAAATTCTTGACGAGTCATTGCCTTTTCAGGATTAAACGTGCCATTTCGATAGCCTCCCATAATATTACTATTACATACAGTGGCAATAGCACTATTAGACCAACGGGTAATCGATACATCAGAAAAAGCACTCGTTAAGATAGGTGTTTGGGAATCAATATGATGTTCTTTGTTTATGATAGTAGCATAAACACAAGCAATTTGTTCTCGTGTCATAGAAGCATTTGGTTGAAAGGTGTGGTCACTATAGCCAGATATATACCCTGCATTACTCATAGCAGCGATAGCTGTTTTAGCCCAATGATTAACAGTGTCACTGTAGACGCCAGCAGGCAATGGTAATAAAGCATCTACAGATGCAGTCTTATGAGTGGCACTTGCGGGTGAGGCGATATTTGCTGATGGAGTATTCGCAGAGATAACAGTGGTACTTAATGATAAACAGATTGCTACTACTAATGATAATTTAGATGATTTCATAGGACAGACCTCTTTCTTATTGATTAATAACTAGGCGTAGACTGTCATTCACACTTTTCCTATTTGTATAGAGAGTGCTAGGATGATAGTTATTATATACTCTAAAATATAATATTGTTAGTGCTACAGTGTTTGATTAGCATTATGAAACGATGTTTGATTAGTATTATGAAGGCTAAATTTATGTGGTCCATAGTATATTAGAAACAATTAATGGATTTATTATTTATATATTATAGACAAGAAATACGTGTATGTATAGAGACAAGCGTTGTATAGAATAGTTAATATTAGAATTTTGGATGGTAGCTAACTAGTTGATAATATGGACTATACTAGTGACATTTTATGGGTAATATGTGAAGTAAAATGGTTAATTATGAGAGATGCTTTCAAAAAACTGTATTGTGTAGATTAGAAATGATGATAATTTATATAATTTTACAGTTATACTTATAATTATAAGTATTTCTAAATTGCATAGATATAGAAGATTTTTTGATTAATATAAGATTAAAATCATATTTTTGAATTATTTTGTTAGCAAAAGTGATGATAAAAGGTAAAAAAGGTATTGATATAGATGATAAATTGAATGCCTGTTAGAATTGTAAATATCTGTATTTTTCATATAATGTATTTGATAATGATTATTGAAATAATAATTTATAATTCAAGGTATGATTTTTAATCATAATGGTAGCTTACAAAATAGCTAGTTTACTGATATTGCATATCCTTAGACATTATTAATATTCTATTTTATAATGTGAGTAATGAATATCATTCATTATTCGAATGAAATGTAAATGGATGCGTTAGAATTTATCCATAAATGTGTAAGTACTAGTAAAGTTGAGGATGTGAGAAAATGAAAATTCATCTATTTTCACAATGTTTGATTGATATGTTTTATCCACATGTAGGTATGGCTGGCGTACATGTGTTAGAAAATCTGGGTTGTGATATTACAGTTCCTAAGAAACAAGTGTGTTGTGGACAAATGTTTACTAATTCAGGGTGGAACTCATCAGCAATGTCTTCCATTAAAAACACTATTGAAACATTTGAAGACGCTGACTATGTAGTTAGTATGTCAGGCTCTTGTGCATTCGCCATCAAAGATGAATATCGTGAAATCTTAAAAGATGAACCAGAATGGCTTGAAAGAGCAAATAAGTTAAGTGAACATATTTATGAATTTAACCAATTTATTGTCGATGTATTGGGCGTTACTGATGTAGGGGCTCGTTTTAAAGAAAAGGTAACCTATCACCAATCTTGTCACGTTACTCGTTTGTTAGGTGTTCGAGAACAACCACTTACATTATTAAATAATGTAAAAGACTTAGAATATATACCTATGGAACATTCTGATCGTTGCTGTGGTTTTGGTGGTACATTCTCCGTAAAACAACCAGAAATTTCTGAGCAAATGACTCGTTATAAAGCACAAAAAATTGCTGAGTCTGGGGCTAACGTAGTTGTAGGTAGTGACCAAGCTTGTCTTATGAATATTGCTGGTATGCTTGATCGTATGCATAAAGAAGGCGAAATTAATCGTCGTATCAAGACAATGCATATTGCAGAAGTTTTGAACTGCCGATAGGAGGATGACAATACATGGCTATAATTTATGATAACCGACCATTTAAAACACGTATAAAAGAGTGTATTGATAATCAATTTAAGGTACATGCTATTCAAAGAGCGCAGGATGTATTTGGCGATAATCGTGAAAAATTAGTGGCAGCAGTACCAGAATGGCAAGATTTTAGACAACATGCAGCAGAACTTCGCGATCATGTATTAGCAAATCTTGATTATTATGTAAATCAATTTGCTGAAAATGCTGAAAAAGCAGGAGCTCATATACATTTTGCTGAAGATGGTGTAGAAGCCTCTAAAATTGCTTTAGAAATTTTGCGACAAAAAGAAGCAAAAATGGTTGTAAAATCTAAAACTATGGTATCTGAAGAAATAAGTTTAAATGAAATACTTATTGAAGCAGGTATTGAAGTTAATGAAACTGATTTAGCTGAATTTATTTTGCAAACTGCAGATAATAATCCACCATCACATATTGTTGTACCAGCACTTCATTTGGAACGTAATAAAATCCGTGAAATATTTATGGAAAAAATAGGCTATGTTGGCTCTAATGATCCAGAAGAAATGACAAAATATGTGCGCCAATATATTCGTCAGCGCTTTTTGAATGCAGATGTAGGATTTAATGGATGTAATTTTGGCGTGGCTGAATCTGGGACAGTTACTATTGTATCTAATGAAGGTAATGGTCGTATGGCTAGTTCCATTCCTGAAACACAAATTGTGTTGATGGGGACTGAACGTATTGTTCCTGACTTTGCAGCTTTAGATATTATGATGGAACTATTAATTCGTTCTTCGGTAGGTAGTAAAATTTCTAGTTACTTCTCAATGATTACTGGCCCTGCTAAAGATGGAGAAGCTGATGGACCTAGAGAACAGCATATTATCCTTGTAGATAATGGACGTTCTCGCATTTTGGGAAGTGAATTTGAAGAAATGTTACGATGCATTCGTTGTGGCGCTTGTATGAATGTGTGCCCAGTGTATCGTCAGATTACTGGACATGGATATGGTTCTATCTATCCAGGTCCAATGGGTGCGGTTTTAACACCATTACTAGTAGGCTATGATAAAGCTGGTGATTTGCCATATGCCTCTACTTTATGTGGGGAATGTACGGATGCTTGTCCAGTTAAGATCCCATTACATGAACTTTTATTAAAACACCGCGTGAAGATTGCAGAAGAAGAAAATTTACGACCACCAGTAGAAAAAGCGATATTCAAAGTGGTTGGTACCGTGTTTGGTAACAATAAATTATTTGATTTGGGCACTAAAGCCGGCGCTATTGGTATGAAATTCTTGAGCCATAATGGAACAATGGATGAATGGACAAAGGTCATCCCTGTTTTAGGTGGTTGGACTAAGTCTAAAGAATTAGGCGTATTAAAAACTAAAAAATTCCGTGATGTGTATGCTGAATATGAAGCACAAAAGAAAGCTCAGAAAAAGGAGAAATAAACAATGGATGAAGCTAAACGTAAAGCCTTTTTAGGGCGTTTATCAAAATCTTTGGGCCGTACTGAAGTACCTACATCTGTGGAACCTTTCGATTATAGTAAAGGCCCACAAGGCAAACTTATGCAGAATATGAGCCGTGATGAAATTGTCGAATTATTTAAAGCAGAATGTAAAAAAAATAATACTAAGTATGTGGAAACGACAAAAGATAATTTATATTCTGTATTAATGGACGTTATTAAGGATTGGGGTAATGGTAAAGTTATTTATCCTGATGCGCCAGAACTAGATGAATATAAATTACGAGATGCTTTTAACAATAATACCAATCAAGATGTTACATTTGTAAAATGGGATGCAGAAAAGGGCCGTGATTATTGTATTGGTGAAGCACAGAATGCTGAAATGGGGATTACATTTGCTACATTGGGTATAGCAGAAACAGCTACTGTGTTGCAACGTAGTGATGTAGGATCGGGACGTTCTGTAGGATTATTGCCACTTGTACATATTGCTGTTATTAAGACGAAAGATATTTATCCTCGTATGACACAATCTATGCAACGAGTACAAGAAATATATGATGCTGATCCAGCAGGATTCCCATCTAATTTTGTACATATTACTGGGCCATCTAGTACGGCGGATATTGAATTGGTTCGTGTAGTAGGTGTTCATGGTCCTGTTAATATTTCTTATGTATTGGTTAATGAAGATTAATAGTATATAGCCAATATATACGTTATTAGTCCGTGGTTGATATAATTAGAAACTTATTGTATTGTACGCCGAATAGGCATGATTAAACCCCCAGTTAAACTGGGGGTCAGT
>NZ_CAMUMS010000012.1:0-52968 GCF_947090115.1 Veillonella montpellierensis | reverse complement strand
CGCCGAAAGTACTTGGCTGGCGACGGCCTGGGAGGATAGGAAGTTGCTGATTAAGGATAAGCACTTACCATTTGGTAAGTGCTTTTTATTGTACGCCGAATAGGCATGATTACCCCTCCAGTTAAACTGGGAGTTATAGGACAAAACGTGTTGTTTTAAATACCGATGGAGCTAGGTATTTCCTAGCTCCATCGGCATTTTATCTTTTCTAGTGAACTTTAAGCAGAATAGACCAATAAAAAGTTTTTAATATCGTTAGTGAATATAGCCTTGTAAGAGTATACCCGTTACTACGTAGCATGTGGGCGTATAATGGATAAATACCACGAGTCAGAATAAGTATGCTTTGTATGGAATAGGTATAAGATGTAAAGTTGTGACTTATTACTATACAGAGTATTCGATGCATAGAAACAGTTAAAAATAAGAGGTGTAGTATATTGTTATCCTATTTTCTAAAAAGGGATGATAAGAAGTTGTATGTCAATCGAAGTTTGATTTCTATTATAGGCATAAAAACGTTGCTATGATCTAACGTATTGTGATGTATGTATAAAGTAGATACTAAATAGATTAACAAGGGGATGATAAGAGATTTCGTTTTACTATCCATAGACCGAGATTAGAAAATTAAATTTCCATTCAAAATATATATGATAATTTATCGAAAATATCTATATTAGCCATAAATATTATTAATATGAAAAATTTTCAGTTTTAAACGTATACTAGTTGTTAAAAATTCTTTAATTCTTTATGTTTTTCTAAATTAGTATTATATTGATAGAGAAAATATGATAATACTTTTTCATTTGTTGAAAGATTGAAAATATCATAAAGTATAGTATGAAGATTATAATCTATTAAACACATGTGGGATATCTTTTTATTATAGTAACAACCAAGGGGGAATTATGAATTCAAAAAAAATAAAGTTATCCATGGCTATATGTTTAAGTCTAAGTACCTTAACATTCATGCCGCACACTGTTTTGGCGGAGCAAACAACAACGGAGTTTAGTAAAACTGATACTATGGATGGGAAAGCTATGCCATTTAGTCCATTAAAAAAAGCTGGTGTTTTGGATAATACTAGCAGAACATATACGTTTACTAAAGATAGTACCTTTAATAAAAAGTTTAAAGGTATAGACTCTAAGGAAGCTAATGTTACCATCCATGCACCTGGCGTTGAGCTAACGTTTGATAAAGTGAATAACAATATGCCTATTCGCGCCATTAAAGGGTCTGAAACTACTATGGGTTGGCGTGAATGGAAAGCCGATAAGACAGAGACCCCTATAGGGAATATCGATATTACTGCTAAAAAAGTAACTGTTACGGTAGATGAAACAAGTAAACCTAGGGATACCTTTGCCTTAGCTATTTCTTCACATCGTAAGGATAATACACCAGCTAAAGTGAATATTAAAGGTGATGTAGATTTTAATGTAACGAATGGGTATTGGAAAGAACCAGATAAAAAAGCAAGTGAAACGGTAACAGGTGGTATTGGGGCGGTCAACGCTGGTGAAGTAACAATTGACGGCAATGCTAAGATTCATTTGGCAATCCCTAATCAAGGCGTGCGAGGTACCTACTATTTTGTGGGCCATTACTTTGTCAATGGTATCTATGCAGGGTTAAATTATGTGAGAGAAAATAAAGGACCTACAGTACATATTACTGGCGATGTAGATATCGATGGAGATGGCACAGGTATACAGGCTAATTCTCGCTCCGCCATTACGATTGATGGCGGTGGTCGTATTGCGACAAAGGGTACTATGGATTTCGAACATTATGCGATTGTCTCTGAAGAGTCAACGGTTAGCATGAACTCCAAGCTAGATGACACAGGAAATCTCATAGGTTCGAATGGGCATAAGGTAGAAATATTAGGTAATGTGGGCATGTTCAATCGTGAACCAGTGAACGGTGCCGATAATGATACGCTCACCTATGGCAATACACCTACCAATGTTAATCTATCTCTTTCTACACCAGACTCGTTACTAAAAGGCCGTGTCATTAATCATTATGCAGAAATCGAACGAACACATCCAGCTGCGGACAAAGCAAAGATTCGAAAAGCTACGGGGATGAATTTTATTTTAGAAAATAAAGCTACCTGGAATAATATTAATTATGGCAGACCGTTTAAAGGGTTTCAGGGCGTAGGTGATTTTACTGGCTCAAAGATAAAAAATTTAATCGGTGGTGCGACAGCTGATACAGCAGGTACTATTTTACAAAATGATCCACATCCGATTCTAGTGGATTCTTTATCTGGTGCGATGAAGGTTATGTATGCACATAGAAATCAAGGCACATCAGATGATGATTACACAGGTGGCGCTTTCATTGTAAAAGAAGCAAAAGAAAATTCTCAGGTTACATTATTGACGGATAGCACTGATGTGAATATGAAGGACCGCACTTCTGTTGAAAAGGTATTAACTGCACTGAGTAAAAAATTGAAATATGAAGATGCGACTAAGCATCCGCAACAGTTAGCAGGAAAAGTAGGTATTGCGGAAGGCCTTACATCATCTTCTGCTACCTTGGTAGAAGGCACACTTACCTATACAGATGATAAGGTGGGATCCTATGTACAGGGGTCTTTGGAAAAACCTGTTACAATGGGGACCTATGAAACAAAGGTTATGAAAGATGAACGGTTAGCTAGAACTGCCATTAATAGAATTTGGGTCAACAATTTCAAAAACTTCCATGCACCAATACGGGATAAGGAATTTGATGTTCGTATGACTCATGGCGAACTTTCAGTGCAAGACGATGTATCAACAAAATACAATGAAGTGGAAATAGCATATGGAAACCGTATACAGCCACGTCTTGATTTGGTAACATCCATTAGCTATCTTAATGGATCGGGTAAGACTGTTAACAAAGATACAATCTATACGGGTAAAGTAGAAGGTACGTATCATTTAAATGATCGTAACTCAATTGCCCTTGCTATGGGACTTGGTCATATGCAACATGGATTTACATCGGTGAATGATTTTGGCGTGTCTACTAGGGGACGTTATACAACAACTGCATTAGGTACGGCTATTAAATACGCCCATAACACTGTGTATGGTGGATGGCATATTAATAGTTCTGTTCTTATGAGTATAGCTAACATACCGGGAAGAACCTATAAAGCGTTAAAAAATGATCAACCAGTCACTGTTACACAGAAGGATTTCACTAGTTGTATACTAGGGGGCATGCTAAGTGCTTCAAAAGAGTTTAATCGCGTGAATGTATATGGATCGATTGGTGTATTCCGTGAATATAATGGTACAGTAGGCACATCGTATATGGCAAACGATGGAGGTCAGAAGACGACACATCATCGGGGTACATATAATTGGGGCCATGTTGATCTTGGATTAGCATATCAGGTATCAAATGCAGCTACCATGTATATTGACTATGGTCAGTCATTTGGACATAGTAACCATGCATCCTGGAATATTAATTCAGGCATTAAGTTTATGATATAGTTAGATTTATATTTATAAGATAATTATTTACTACACAACCTACACAACATCTACTAAAAAAGAGATATCCTAATGGGATATCTCTTTTTGTTAGTAAAAATCTTATTGTTATATACACGATGGACAGCCTATAAAAAGCGATAGATACGTTGAATCGTTGTGACGCTGCTAAGCGCATTGTGATATAAGTACAGTGAGTATATTGCTAGTAGTAAGCGTAATGAACAGGCGCTGGAGAATTGGATAGGCTTCTCATTTGTAATACTTTTTTATGTAATGGATGAACATTTGTGCTTCTTTATGGGTTTCTATGTAAGGTTGATAGGCGAGAATCGTTTTACGAGTAATCGGTTGTTCATTGCGGATTGCAATCGGCGTAGCATGTAGAGTGCTACAGTGAGTTAAGTAGATTTCAGGAATAATCGTCCATCCTAAATTGTGTTTCACCATCTCAATGGCTGCTTCGATAGAGTTTAGTAACATTGTTTTCGGTGTATGGTGTGTAAAATAACCATTCCACCATTGACGAAGTTGTAAATCCGTTTTCGTAATATAGGATGATTGATAGCAAATCCAAGTACTTTTTAGTAAATTTTCTAATTGAATTGGTGAATTGGAAATTAAATAGTACGGTTCTTCCTTTAACAGAATTTGAGGGCCTTCCCAAGTTAGATTGCCTCGGACAATGGCTATATCAATTTCTTTTGTATACAGCAATTTAGGTAGTTCTAGTGTACTAGAACCTGTATATAAGAGTGGTTTAAATTCTTTGTGCATGTGGGTGTACTGTTGAAATAGGCGCGGGAATTTTAGTTTTGATATAACCGTTGATAGACCTATTTTTAACGGTGTTGATGAAGAGGTGCTAGTCAGTACAAATTCTTTTTTTAGGTGCATCCAATCTTGTAATGTTTTTTGCGCAAAGTGGGCTAGTAAGAGCCCATTTTCAGAAAACACAACACCTTTAGGCTGTCGCGTCATAATTGAAATACCTAAGTCTTTTTCTAATTTTTGAAGGTGATAGGTTAAGGTAGGCTGAGAAATAAATAAGTTGTTAGCCGCTTTGGTAATATTTTTTGTTTCATAGATTTCTTTAATAATTGTTAAATCTTTAAAATCCATACTAACTCCTACGTTACAGTATCTAAAAAGACAAAATACTACATACTCTTGAGACAATTGTGTTACTACATATATACTCTGTGTACTAATGAGGAGAATTAGCATTGGTGCGAGAGATTACTCAGGATAGAATGTAGTTTTTATTATTATAATCGATAAATCCTTCTAACTCTAGCTTTATTTTTTTAAAATTTTTCATGGTTATATTACTATTGGACATAGAAAAAATAAATAGTATCGCATTAAGTATTTCTATTTTATTTTATCTAGTTAGAGCATTAATATGATAAGTAATAGGAATAGTTAGAGAGTAGTAATATAGGAGACTAGGGAGGAATATCATGGATAATGACAAGCTATTAAATGAAATTGAAAGTCTTCGGGGTGAAATGAAAGCATTCGCTGATTACTTGTTTGATCATCCAGAACTAGGCAATGAGGAGTTTGAGGCACATAAACGAATTACAGCACGGTTAGAGAAAGAAGGATTTTCGGTAGAACGAGAAGTTAGTGGATTGAAAACCGCATTTAAAGCGGTAGCACATATTCAAGGTGGTGGACCTAAGATAGGTCTTTTGTGTGAATATGATGCATTGGAAGGATTAGGACATGCATGTGGTCATCATATGCAGTCACCATCTATTATGGCTACGGCGATTGCACTAAAACGAATATTAGATGTACCAGCTACGTTGATTGTATTAGGTACACCTGCAGAAGAAACGGCAAGTGGCAAATTAGTCATGGCGAAAGATGGTGTATTTGATGATTTAGATGTGGCGTTTATGATGCATGGCAGTGATTCTACCACGGTTGATGGTAAGTCACTGGCACTGAATTTAATTAATTTTAAATTTCACGGCAAAGCATCACATGCGGCGATTGCTCCAGAAAAAGGTATTAGCGCCTTAGATGCGGTATTGTTATTCTTTAATGGTATGGAATATTTACGAGAACATGTGCCAACAGATGTAAGAATGCATGGCATTATTACAGATGGCGGTAAGGCGGCTAATATTGTACCAGATTATGCCTGTACGCAATGGTATATTCGCTCCTCCAGTCGTATTCGACTCAATGAAGTACTAGAAAAAGTGTATAAAGTTGCAGAAGGGGCAGCGTTACAAGTGGGGGCCACCTTAACGATTGATGAGGTAAAAGCCTATGATAACAAAGTGAATGTGCAGCGCCTCAATGATATATTGTTAAAGCATGCAGCAGAAATCGGTATTCCTGATATTTCTGAGCCACGTAAAGTCACAGGATCTACTGACTTTTCGAGCGTTACATTCCGTGTGCCAGGTGCGTGTTTACGGGTAAAATATGTTAATCGTGGAGTAAGTAGTCACTCTAAAGAGTGGTTGGATAAGGGAAAAACACAATTTGCAGAAGATGTAATTATGAATGGCGCCAAGGGGATTGCATTAACTGTAGTGGAACTGTTAGAACATCCAGACGTATTAGAACAAATTAAAGTTGATTTTAAAGAAAGTAAAGAAAACTTTTAATAGGGGGTCCTAAATAATGAATATATTGATAGCACTTATTGTTATTATAATTGTAGGTTATTTGGTGATTAAAAAATTTAAACCGCAATCGGTATTATTAGCAGGTGGGCTTATTATGATGCTAATTTCCTTTTGCTTGGGGTATACGACACAATTTGTAGATGCAAAACAACAAACAGGCAATATTATATTTGACGCTTTTCAATACATCGTCGTATTAGCAGGTAAAGATGTGGCAGGACTTGGCCTTATGATTATGACCTGTACGGGCTTTGCAAAATATATGGATCATATCGGTGCCAGTGCTCGTTTGGTTACGGTGGCGGTAAAACCGTTGAAAAAAATGAAAGCACCCTATTTAGTGTTGGCGATTACGTTCGTTATCAATATGTTCATGTCCTTGGTCATTCCTAGTGCCTCTGGATTGGCGATGCTAATGATGGTAACGATTTTCCCCATTTTAGTTCGTTTAGGCGTGAGTCCTGTAGGTGCTGCAGCAGCTGTTGCCACTGGTCATTTACTTGATATTGGACCTGCTTCAGCAACTACCTTGCTAGTGGCTAAAACGGCAAATATTCCAGTACATGCATATTTTGTTGATTATCAGTTGAAAGTGTATGTTATTTGTGGACTTATGGCTGCGATTAGTCATTATTTTTGGCAACAATATTGTGATAAGCGCTCAGGTCATGTAGTGACTACAGAGGTAGAGCAAGAAGAAAATGTGGAACATACAGAATTAGTTGTAGGACCTATGATCTATATGTTTTTACCATTATTGCCACTAATTTTTATTTTAGGATTTAGTCCATATGCCATAGGCAGTATTAAAATGAATGTTAACTTAGCCATGTTTTTAAGTTTATTTATTGCCATGACATGTGAGCTAATTCGGTTAGGCAGTTTGCGAAAAGTAGCAGATAGTATTACCGTATTTTTTAAAGGCATGGGCAACCAATTATCGAATACAGTAACTTTGATCGTTGCAGGGGAAACATTTGCCTTTGGCTTAACATCCTTAGGCGTCGTTAATTCTTTTGTAGAAGGCATTAAAGGGATGGCGTTGCCTTTCGACTGTATTCTCGTGGGCATTGCAGGATTGATTGTCGTATTGAGCGTTGTTATGGGATCTGGTGTTGCTTCTATGTTTGCCTTTTCACCATTAGTGCCGGGCTTTGCCAAAGAATTAGGGGCGGAAGCGACTCCTATGTTACTGGCTATGCAAAATTCAGCGAGTGTAGGTCGTTTGTTATCCCCGATTAGTGCAGTTATTATTGCCGTATCAGGCATGGCGAATATTTCTAGTGTAGACTTAGTGAAACGGGCTTCTGTGCCAGCTATTATCACATTTATTACGTCTGTTATCTGTATTATCCTATTCTATTAATCGAGTAAATGATAATGGATATGGTGAAACTAAGTAGCCTACTATGGGCAGTATCGTTTCTATACAACGCCTAGCAGTGAGTCATCGATCTATTGTGGTAGTGTGCCTATGACGATCATGTGGTGTAGGCATATTTCCTTTCTCCTATGTAGGCCATGGAAAATCATAAAGACCTTATTATATGAGTGGGAATATACATGGTATGGAACATGTATCTACCTATACGCACGTTGGCTTTAGCTAGTGTATCCTATACACAAGAATTTGAGGGAAACAGGAAAAGGTTCTTATGGAATCATTTTGAAAGTAGTATATAGTGTTACATCTTGGAGATAGCACTTAGTCGTACAGATGATGTTGACTAAGTGCTATTATTACATCTGGTATCTATGTGAAGATGATTCGCATGGATTCTTAGATTGGTAGGTTTCTAGTGGCTACATATATCAATTATCCACTAGAACCTAGAGCGTTGCTATAGAAAATGTATCTACTCCTATAGGATATCCTATTAAAAATGTATATTATACTCAAAAGAATGGTATTTATTAATGCAATATAGTAGATAATGATATATACTATACATAGTTATAATTTGATAAATCAGTATGTATTGAGAAAGATAAAATGAGGGATACTATGAAAGAATTTATTACATTATTACAACATGAAATTGTGCCAGCTTTTGGCTGTACAGAGCCGATTGCCTTAGCCTTTGCGGCGGCAAAATCCGTAGAAGTATTAGGTGCATTCCCAGATAGAATCCATGCTTTGTGCAGTGGCAATATCATCAAGAATGCTAAGAGTGTTACCATACCTAATGCAGAAGGCAGACGAGGTATTTACTATAGCTTAGTGTTAGGCGCGATTGTGGGTAATGCAGACCGTAAACTAGAAGTACTGGAATCATTATCGCCAAGTGATTTAGTGAAAGCAGATCAACTAGTGGACTCTGAATTTTGTACCGTTGAATTAGCAGAAAATGTAGAAAATTTATATATCGAAGTGTTTGCGTATCATGGCGATGATGTGGTGCGAGTGATTGTAGAACACGCCCACACAAATCTTGTACGGATTGAAAAAAATGGCACCGTACTATTAGATAACCCTGTAGTTGATACAGCCACCGTACCAGTAGAACTAGATTTTAATAAGTGCTATGATTTTGCCGATCATGGAGATATTTCCGAAATTTATGATGTAATTAAGCAACAATTAGACTATAACATGGCGATTGCCGAAGAAGGATTAGCCAATGACTATGGGGCGAATATCGGAAAATTGATTATCCATGAAAGTGATTCCATAGAGGAACGGGCACGTGCCTATGCGGCAGCAGGGTCGGATGCGCGTATGAGTGGATGTAGTTTGCCAGTTATGATTAATTGTGGTAGTGGAAATCAAGGCATTACATTATCAGTGCCGATTCTAATATATGCGAAGGCCTACCATATTTCAGAAGAACGAACCGTACGTGCCCTCGTATTGGCCAATATGTTAGCATTATATATTAAATCTGGCATAGGCCGTTTGAGTGCCTATTGTGGCGTGGTTAGTTCTTCCTCCGCTACGGTGGCGGCCATTGCCTTTTTGTTAGGTGAAAGTCGAGAAGTAGTAGCACAAACTTTGTCGAATGCATTAGCAGGCACATCGGGTGTAATTTGTGATGGGGCAAAAGCCTCCTGTGCTATGAAAATCGCACTGGCTTTGAATAATGCATTTTTAGGGCATCGACAAGCTAAGACGGGCAATAGCTTTCATACAGGGGATGGCATTGTAAAAGACGACATTGATACGACGGTAGATACGATTGCCAAAATCGCTCGTGAAGGAATGCGTAGTACGGATGTGGTCATTTTAGAATCTATGTTAGAAAAATAGACATACCATCTTGCTTTACGTAAACGAAGATTTGTAGTATAGAGAAAGGGATAGGACCATTATTATGTCACACATGGAAATGGATAGAAGACCATTAGAGGTTGCCATATTAACAGTCTCTGATACACGGACTTGGGAAACTGATACAGGGGGACAAACAGTGGCTCAGTTTGTGAAAGAGGCACATCATCATGTGGCAGCACAGGCGATTGTGCCGGACGACTATGACCAAATTCAGTCGCAAATTCGTGCATGGTTAAGAGAGATACAACCGGATTGTATCATTACGACTGGTGGAACAGGCATTGCCAAGCGGGATGTAACAATTGAAGCGGTTACCGATTTGTTAGATAAGGAAATTCCTGGATTTGGTGAAATTTTTAGATATATAAGTTATGTAGATGATATTGGTACACGAGCTATGGCATCAAGAGCTGTAGCAGGTGTCAGTGAGAAAACGGTCATTTTTTCACTTCCTGGTTCTGTGGGAGCCGTTTTACTAGGTATGGAGCGGCTTATTATTCCTGAAATGGCGCATGCCGTGTATGAAGTTAATAAATAGTATGACAAAGCTGATATCGTATACAATAGTAGAAAACGATAGAGATATGATGTGAGCAGGCGCCAATTGGCACTATATTGTAAAATTTTATAGACCACTTATACCTACATGAGGAGCATAGCTTTGTAAGCTATGCTCCTCATGCTAGTTGTTATAGGTATGACTGTGGTCATCAATAGGATGTATTACATATAGGTGTACGTTAGTGCATATATATTGTGTAATGTAACAGGAGTTGTAACATGTAGTATCTATGACTCATGGTCATAACCTAGTAAAGGATGATAAAAAAAGTATCAGCACACCACCGTATAGATATGTATTATTCAGTAATGATTAGTCATGATAAAATTGCATAGTGAAAATTAATAATATCTATTACTCTCATGATTACATTTTATAAAAACATAGGATGTAGAGAATTATTATATGGTATAATTTAGGTGTACTAGGGTATACTTTTATATGCTAGATGCGTATATTTTTCACAGGAGGATCTATGGCTTTTAAACTAAAAGGAAAAGAGGAAAAGTTTTTTAGCATTTTAAACGAGCATGCTGAATTATGTCATGAAGCATCCTTATTGATGGTAAAAGCATTGAAAGGAGAAATATCGAAAGAAACTGCATTAGGTGATATTGATCGAAAAGAGAAAGAAGCTGATGAGTTAGTTAATGAAACGGTAGAGCGGTTACGTAAAACATTTATTACTCCTATGGATCGTGAAGATATTCAAGAATTGATTGATGAACTAGATACAACTATTGATAGCATTAAAGACATTATGGATAAAATGTGTATGTATCAGGCGGGTGATCCGGTAGAAGGATCTATTCGATTAGCAGAAATTGCAGCGAAATGCATGAAACATATTACAAAATCTATTTCTTATATGGGGAGTTTAAAGAAAAACTATATTAAAGTAGAAGGTCGCGCATTAGAAGTATTACGATTAGAATCGGAAGCAGATGATGTATATCATGAAGCGATGGCCAAATTATTTACAGAATGTAAGGATCCTATTGAAATTATTAAGTGGAAGGAAATTCTTAACTCCATGGAAGACACTATTGATGGATGCGAGCGTTTGGTAGGAACATTCCGCCGGGTAGTATTGAAATATGCTTGATCACTATTTAATATGGCTCGTAGTACTGTTGGCAGTCGGATTTGACTATATTAATGGATTCCATGATACGGCTAATGCTATTGCCACATCCGTATCAACAAGGGCTATATCCCCTAGAAATGCTATTATTATGGCAGCTTGTTTAAACTTTATTGGTGCATTAGTTAGTACGGGCGTTGCTAAGACTATTGGTGGCAATTTAGTATTATCGCCAGATTTAATTAATAGTGGTGTGATTGCGGCTGCTTTATTTGGCGCTATCGTATGGAATTTATTAACGTGGTGGATTGGTATTCCTAGTTCGTCTTCCCATGCATTAATTGGTGGTGTTATCGGTGCTGTTGGTGTATCCGTAGGCTTTGATGCATTAAATGTGGAAGGGATTGGCAAAATATTTATATCCCTGATTGCATCTCCTATAGTAGCTATGATTGGTGGCTATATTATTATGCACATCTTGGCGGCTATATTTGGCAGATTTTCTCCCATTCTTTTAAATGATGGGTTTAAACGTATGCAATTAGTATCGGCTGCGTTAATGGCATTTTCCCATGGATCAAATGATGCTCAAAAGGCGATGGGGATTATTACATTAACTTTGGTGAGCGGAGGCTATATTGATACACTGGATGTGCCTGTTTGGGTTAAACTTATGTGTGCCACAGCAATGGCACTAGGAACAGCAGCAGGTGGTTGGAAAATTATTTCTACGATGGGTACAAAAATATTTAAATTGGAAACGATTAATGGTTTCGCTGCGGATTTAAATTCTGCATTAACTATTTTTACGGCTACATTTTTACACTTGCCTGTTAGTACTACTCATGTGGTAAGCGGTTCCATTATGGGCGTTGGCTCAGCTAAACGCGTAAAAGCGGTTAACTGGGGTGTTGCACGCTCGATGGTAATGGCGTGGTTCGTGACCATTCCTTTGAGTGCGCTCGTATCAGCCATTGTATATGGAGTGGTTTCTTTTGTCTTAGGATAATACAATTATATAGAGTGTTATATAGTATGCTGGAGGACTAGAATGATAGTTTGTCTCCAGCATTTTTGTATATACGTAGGGGATAGTCTTGCCCTATGTGGTATGGTAATGGATAGCATTATAACGCATTATCATAGACCTATAGGTCTATAGAAATAATACGTATATATGACTATATTTCATATCTGATGTAGGGGGAAGACTATAAAAAAAGCTTGAAAAAATAATCAATATATAATACACTCAAGATAAGAGTTCAGGATGTGTAATTTTTTTTATACATAATGTACACTTTCAGAGTATAGTTTAATCAGAGTGAAAATAGAATGGGGGTGGACTATGAAATTTAATCAAGCAACTGATTATGCATTTCGTATGATTGTGCATATGTCTATGCTGCCAGTGGGTACTAAGAAAACTGGTGGAGAGCTAGCTCGTGCTGAATGTATCCCAGAACGGTTTTTATTAAAAATTATGCGCAGCTTGATACATGCTAAGATTATGAAATCCTATCGCGGTGTTGAAGGTGGTTTTGCTTTACAAAGAGAACCAAAAGATATTACATTGCTCGATGTAGTTGTGGCCGTTGAAGGTGATGCATATTTACAGAAATGCTTATATGATGTAGACAGTTGCTCTCGAGGCTGTCAAGGTCATTGTGCACTCCATGAATGTATCGGTGCGATTCAAACAAAACTT
This sequence comes from Veillonella montpellierensis, assembly GCF_947090115.1. NCBI lineage: Bacteria > Bacillati > Bacillota > Negativicutes > Veillonellales > Veillonellaceae > Veillonella > Veillonella montpellierensis. The sequence goes on along the minus strand of NZ_CAMUMS010000012.1, from coordinate 40,174 downwards.
ATAGAGATGTTAGAATCGGAAAATTTTGCAACGTTAGCAATGCGAGAAAAGAAGATTCGAAGCGAGTTGCATATATGTGGTGATTCTACACAGTATGCAGCAGAACAAGTGGTATAGAGTATATTAATTTAAATTAGGTAATCATTATGAGGAGGACAGTAAAATTATGGATGCAGTGGATTTAGCCAGATTACAGTTTGCATTGACATCAATCTACCACTGGTTGTTTGTACCATTTACATTAGGTATGACGATTTTGGTGGCAGTTATGGAATGGACCTATGTAAACACTAAACAAGAAGTGTACAAAAAAATGGCGAAATTTTGGGGAAAATTATTCCTTATTAATTTTGCAATGGGGGTTGTAACAGGGATCGTTCAAGAGTTCCATTTTGGTATGAACTGGTCTGAATATTCTCGCTTTATGGGTGATATTTTTGGTGCTCCATTAGCGTTGGAAGCATTAACGGCATTTTTCTTAGAATCAACATTCATGGGCGTATGGATTTTTGGCTGGGACAGACTTTCTTCTAAAGCGCATGCAGTTGTAGCAACCTTAACAGCGATTGGTACTAATCTATCGGCTTTTTGGATTTTAGTAGCTAGTTCGTTTATGCAACATCCAGTAGGGTATGTAGTTCGCAATGGTCGTGCAGAAATGGATAATTTCTTAGCGATTCTTTCAAATGGATATGTACCAGGCCAGTATTTCCATATTGTACTTAATGGTTTAATGACTGCTGCTGTTGTTATTGCAGCTATCAGTGCATGGCATTTAATTAGAAAAGCCCATATTGATTTTTATAAAAAATCTGTTAAATGGGGCTTGGTAGTGACATTAGTAGCGGGGTTAGCAGCTGCAGGTGTAGGTCATCATCAAGGTCAATACATTGCAGAAGTACAACCTATGAAAATGGCAGCTATTGAAGCACTTTGGGATACACAAGATCCAGCACCATTTTCTATTATTGCTAGCATTGATGAACAAGGTCAAAAAAATAATTTTGCGATTCAAATTCCAGGGGGCTTATCTTTCTTAACACAAAACAGCTTTACATCTGGTAAGGTAATGGGTATTAAAGATTTACAAGCACAAGCAGAAGCACAATACGGACCAGGTAATTATATTCCTGATGTAACAGCTATTTTCTGGACATTCCGTGTTATGTGTCTAGCCTTTGGCATTATGATTATTGTAGCGTTAATTGGTGTATGCAAAGTTAACAAAGAAACTTTTGTACAAGGAACAACATATTTGAAATGGTTATTCTGGATGTTGCCACTTACATACATTGCCAATGCTACTGGTTGGTTTACCGCAGAAGCTGGACGTCAACCATGGCTTGTATATGGTCTACAAACTACAACAGCAGGTGCGTCTACTAATGTAACAGCTCCTGAAATCGTTACAACTATTGTAGGTTTCACGGCTATTTACGTAATTGTAGCAATTGCTGCCGTATATTTAGCATGTGAACATATTAAAAAAGGACCTGATGGTAATTCATCACACGATGTAGCTGAAAAAGAGGAGGCAAGATTATGGAACTAATTATGAGTAATTTAAACGTAATCTGGTTTATCCTAATTTGCGTATTATTTGCAGGATTTTTCTTGTTAGAAGGCTTTGATTATGGTGTAGGTATGTGGTTGCCAATTATCGGCAAAACTGATGTACAACGCCGTCAAATGATTAACTCGATTGGCCCAGTTTGGGATGGTAATGAAGTTTGGATGATTACTGCTGGTGGTGCGATGTTCGCATCATTCCCTCATGTATATGCTACTTTGTTTAGTGGCTTCTATTTAGCATTATTCTTAATGCTTGCCGCTTTAATATTCCGTGGTGTAGCGTTTGAGTTCCGCAGTAAAAGTCCTAATCGCACATGGAGAAAATCTTTCGACTATGCCATCTTTTTCGGCTCTTTGATTCCTGCTTTATTGTGGGGTGTTACCGTAGGCAACTTGATTCAAGGGACTCCAATTGATGGAACTATGACATATGTGGGATCCTTCTTTGACTTATTGAGTCCTTATACCATTCTTTGTGGTATTGCTTTCATATTAGTATTTTTATATCATGGTGGATTGTACACTTGTATTAAAACAGCCGGTGAAATTTCTGAACGTGCTAGAGCATCTTCCTTAGTAGTAGGTGTTATTACTGCTGTAGGTGCCTTAGTGTTAGGCGGTGCTACTTATGCATGTACAGATATGTTCGATAACATTTTGGCCATCATTGCCTATGTATTAGCTATCGTATGTTTCTTAGTATCTTGGTTTGCTACACGCACACGAAATCCTAAATTTGGATTTTTGTTTAGTAGCTTGACAATCATCATGGTAACAGCTGCTTACTTTGCAGGCTTGTTCCCACGTATTATGGTATCTAGTTTAAATCCTGATTGGAGCTTAACAATTACCAATGCATCTTCCTCTACCTATACATTAGCATTAATGACAGTAGTGGCATGCGTTTTTGTACCAATTGTATTAGCGTACCAAATTTGGGTATACTACACATTCCGTAAACGTATTACAGAAGACGATTTACATTATTAATCCATACATATAATTGAGCTGATATTAGCCAGTTATAATAGGTAAAGAAGCGTGCTCGTTGGGGTGCGCTTCTTTTGTATAGAGGAGGGCATGTGGTTAATAAAACAGCTTTCAAAGAAATTAAACATTGTCAAAAACAAAGCGCTATGCTTGTTCTTACAAGTATCGTGAGTTCCCTGGCGATTGTCGGTCAAGCGTGGTTTTTTGCTAAATTAATTAGTGATCTGTTCTTAGAAGATCGGCTATGGACCGAAGAAATTAATACGCTCATAGCATTAGGGGGAGTAATTATCATTCGTCTATTAGCCACGTATTGGCAAGACTACTGTTCTCATCAATTAGCTACGTTGATAAAGCAATCGATTCGCCATAAAGTATTGCGCCATATATTTAACTCAGAATTAGGACAACCCTTGGTGGCAGGTGATACCATTCATCTATTAACTGATGGACTGAATCAGATTGAGGCCTATGTAGGCACGTATATGCCACAAATGCTGTATACTGTGTTGATTCCTCTTATTATGGGGATTGCCATCATTGATGCGGCTCCATGGGTAGGTCTTATTTTACTGATAACAGTGCCATTAATTCCTTGCTTTATGATTCTTATTGGCAAACAAGCGGAAAAAATGAATCAAGAACAATGGGAACGGATGAGCTTCTTGTCGAGTCATTTTCTAGATATTTTACAGGGCCTAACAACGCTGAAAGTATTTGGCCGTTCTAAGGAACAGTTGCAAGTTATTGCTCGTTTGTCCGGCGAGTTTAGAGATTCTACGCTGCGTGTGTTGCGAGTAGCCTTCTTATCGGCTATGGTGCTAGAATTAGTGGCAACCATCAGTACGGCCTTAATTGCAGTCTATATGGGGACTTCATTACTGTATGGGCATATAGAGTATGAAGCGGCATTTTTCGTACTTTTATTGGCCCCTGAATTTTATACACCATTTAGGCAATTAGGATCGGCATTTCATACAGGTATGGCGGGAGCTACTTCCCTCTATAAAGTCGAGGCCTTATTACAATCGCCTTTATCCATAGAGCGACATGGCACACGCACTATTGATGATGCGTTTACATCGATTCATTTTAATAATGTTAATTATATGTATACTGATGCTCAGATGCCTACATTACAGAATATTAGCTTTTCATTAGAAAAAAACAAGCCACTTATGTTGGTAGGTGAAAGCGGTTCTGGGAAAACGACCATTGCTAATTTAGTGGCAGGATTTTTACAACCAACAGAAGGGCATATTGTGGTGCGGTGTGTAAGAACAGCAGATAGCATTGGTCATGATAGCACGCATAATGCATGGAAAGATGAAAAACACATTCACTTAACAAACGATGCATCTATAGAGCAAGAAACATCTACGATGGCCATAGTCGATGAGTATGATATGGCTGATTTATCTATCGATTGGTGGCGTGAACAAATTATATATGTATCACAACATCCTCATATATTTGAAGGATCCTTGCGTGATAATGTTACCTTTGGTATGGTGGCAACCGATGAAGACATATATGAAGCATTACGTCTGGCCGAAGCCTATGACTTTGTGATGGATCGTGGAGGCCTTGATGCGACGATAGGCGAGCATGGCATGGGGTTAAGTGGTGGCGAGCGGCAACGCATTGCCTTGGCGCGTGCCTTTTTGCGTACCGGTTCTGTTTTAATTTTAGATGAATTGACCGCCCATTTAGATGTAGAAACAGAAAGCTCCTTATATCGTGCCTTACAGCGCTTGATGAAAAATAAATTTGTCATCCTTATAGGACATCGCGTAAAGACGATGACGTGGGCTAGTGAATTATTGGTTATGAAAGAAGGACGTATTGTTGAGCGTGGTACCTATCAATCTTTGCTAGAAGACGGTGGCTATTTTGCCACATTGGTGGAAACTGGCAATGGCAAAGCGTTTATAGAATCTCAAACGAGAGCCTTAGGATGTGGCGAGCAATTTCCATTCCCCGATTCTAACACTACTATGTTAGAGACACGGAGAACGACGGGGCAAGTCGCTGGCGATGATACATCGTTAATGAGTGATAAATACGGGAATACGCCAGCTAGGACGGTGAAATTAGAAACAGATTCGGTAGGTAGTAGATGGAGTAAAAAACGTGGAGATCTTCGTAAAAACGCTATGCATGACACTACGATAGAGGAAGAAAAGCACACACCATCTCACACTACTAGCTGGTCATGTTGGCAGTTATTATTTTCTGTATTATCGCCCTCAAAGGGAGCCTTAGTAGTAAGCTTAATCTTCACAGTTATCACTGTATTCATGAACGTGGCCCTATTGAGTACTTCTGCCTGGCTATTAGCATCAGCCGCATTACATCCAGAGTTAGCCTATTTGGGACTATCCATTGTAGGCGTACGATTTTTCGGCATTAGTCGCGCCGTTTCTCGATATATTGAGCGGTATGTTTCCCATCGCATGGCCTTTCAAGGACTGTATGGGTTGCGGTTGTGGTTTTATGAAAAATTAGAACCAGTAGCACCAGCGGTATTTCGTTACATCGGGTCAGGTGATTTATTAGGGCGTATTATGGCAGACATTGAAACGCTGCAGTTCTTCTATTTGCGTGTACTTATTCCGCCTATTGGCGCTATTGTGATGACCGCCATTGTGATGCTATTTGTGGCTTCCTATTCGCCATACTTAGTCTTGCTCGTAATCATTGTATTTTGTATCACCACTGTTATTATCCCTTATTATGTATTATGTCATAATCGCGTAGCCCTTCGTGATATATCTTCACAGCAAGGCATATTGAAAGCAGATATAGCAGAAGTGTTATCCGGGTTATGTGATATCATTGTATATGGTCAAGTGGGCGATACAAAAAGGCGATTAGAACGACGATTTATAGAAACGGACGAGTATCATAATACCATCACCTATGGTACGAACCAAGGAATGATAGCATTCTTATTTACATTGCAAGTGACTATGATTGTGGGGGCTATCATAGCTAGTGTGCCGCTTCATACGGTGCAAGAAAGCATTTATGTGTCTGTCGTTGCCATTGGCTTACAAGCGTGGTTTGAAGCATTACAACCGATGATTATCGCCATTAATCATGGCTATGAAAGTAAGATTGCAGTACATCGACTTCGTGCATTAGAAGCATATACAAGTGATCATAGCCCTATGATACAGCAAGAAATTAAGGCTGTATCACCAGAAGAAGTAGAGCATACTTTGCCTATTACAGATCCAAAATGTATGACAGAAGATGGAATCAGTCATAGGGTTTCTGCTATAATGAGACGAGGAGCTACCAGACCAGAGCCTTCTATTGTGTGCCAAGGACTTTCCTTTAGTTATGAAGATACACCAATTTATGACAACCTATCTCTTTCTATTGAAAAAGGGGAAACCGTTGCTATTGTAGGGGCCAGTGGCTCTGGCAAAACAACGTTGTTTAATCTGTTACAACGATTCTATCCGTATAGAGGCAGTATTCGTGTAGAAGGAAAAGAATTATCTTCTTATGATATAGAAACCAGTCGTTCTCTATGGGGTGTTGTTACGCAAGACACGTATATTTTTGAAGCAACTCTTGAAGAGAACATTCGACTTGCTAAACCAACGGCGAGTCATGATGAATTGATGGCGTGTATTGTAGCTGCTGGGTTAGAGTCAGTTATTGATAAGTTGCCGGCAGGACTTACCACAATGGTAGGTTCACATGGTGTGGCATTAAGTGGCGGCGAACGGCAACGCGTTGCCTTAGCGCGATTATTTTTAAGAGATAGTGATATTATTTTATTAGATGAACCATTTGAAGGATTAGATCAAGTAACACGTTATCAATTACAACGAGAAATGTTTCGATTTGTAGAAAATAAGACAGCGTTATATATTACACATCAGTTAGAAGGCCTTGATCGGGTGGATCGCATCATTTTTATGGATCATGGGCGTATCATTGAGTCGGGCACATATGATGAGTTGATGGCATTAGGCGGTTCATTTTATAAGTATAGTGAATTATCTATGGCGCGCATTTAATAAGACATAAAGGATAGTATCATGATTAAACTAGTGGCAATAGACTTAGATGAAACTTTATTACGATCTAATAATACCGTATCAGAATATACAAAATCGGTCATTCAACGTGCCAGTCATAGGGGCTTTCATATCGTGATTGCCACAGGTCGCATGTATCAAACGGCAAAGCCTGTAGGAGAATCGTTAGGGTTAGGCGATATTCCTATGATTTTATACTCTGGTGGTGTTATACAGCATATTTTATCAGGAAAGATTGTATGGGAGCATACGGTACCGCTTAGTGCGATGGAGAAGGTGTATGCAATTACGCGTCAACATAATTGGTATATACAAGCCTATATTGAGGATCATTTAGTGTGTCACCATCCTACATGGCAATCGGACAAGTATGTAAAACAGACGGGTGCCAAGCCAGAGTTTTTAGGTGACCATCTCTACGATGTAGAAAAAGAAGCGAATAAATTGATTATGATTGATACACCGGATAGAATTGAAACGATACAAACTTATATGAAAGACAAGTTAGGTACCATGGTGTCTATTGTTCGGAGTCAAGCTGATTTTTTAGAAATCATTGGACCTGATGTATCAAAAGGAAATGCCTTACTACACTATGGTAAGTCTTTAGGCATTACGCCAGAAGAAATGGTTATGTTTGGAAACTCGGAAAATGATATTTCTATGTTGACCTTACCAGGGTATGCGGTAGCAGTAGGTAATGCGGAAGATTCCGTAAAGGCGGTAGCTGATGATATTTGCTTGTCGAATGAGGAAGACGGTGTAGCACATTGGATTGAAACACATATATTGGAGGGATAGGGATGGAAGCATTTCGATTAGTCATTGTAACAGGCATGTCAGGCGCAGGAAAAACACAAGTAATGCAAGCCTTAGAGGATATGGGGTATTTTTGTGTAGATAATATTCCCCCCGTATTAATCCCAAAATTTAGCGAATTGTGTCGCCAAGGGGGCGAACGAATTGCACAAGTCGCTTTAGTCGTAGATATTCGAGGCGGCGAGTTTTTTGATTCTTTATCAGAGTCGCTGGATGCTTTAAAAGAAATGAAAGTGCCTTATGAAATTGTGTATATGGAAGCTACGGATGCAACCTTGATTCGCAGATATAAAGAATCTCGTCGAAGTCACCCCCTAGCACCTAATGGACGTATTACAACAGGCCTTCATAAAGAACGAGAACTATTGAATAGCATTCGGCATCGGGCGGACTATATTATTGACACAACGGATATGAAAACATCAAAACTCAAAGAGTTTTTACGGAAAAAATTTATTCAAGTAGAAAACCATGAAGGCATGTCGATTACAGTAGTTAGTTTTGGCTTTAAATATGGCATCCCTTTGGATGCCGATATGGTATGGGATGTGCGATTCTTACCAAATCCATACTATATAACTGAATATCGCCATAAAACGGGGCGCGTTAAAGAAGTGAATGACTACATTCATTCCTTTCCCATTACCAACGAATTTAAAAAACATTATTTTGGAACCTTAGACTTTTTAATTCCCAATTATGAAAAAGAGGGAAAAACACAATTTGTCATTGCTGTAGGTTGTACTGGTGGTATGCATCGATCGGTGGCCATGGCAGAAGCTATGTATAGTCATCTACAAGAAGAGGGGTATCGCGTATCAGTAGAGCATCGTGATATGATGAAAAATACAGTGGAAGAAGATTTTAACCCTCATGAAATTGAAAGTTTAAGCAAGTAGTAGGCAAATGGAATATAGATGATGTATGACTATGTATACTATGAGAACACTCATGGTACACATAGTATGGTGTGCATGCTACATAAAGGATTGGATGATATAGATGATACGGAGAAAATGGGCTCGCTGGCTTGTACCGGGCCTTAAAATTAAGAGATGGTTATTTTTATTTTCTCTAGGTGTATTCCTATTGATGGTAGGCGTTACACTTATGTTGAACTATCAATGGCTATCGTATATGGAAGATATAGTTTTACAGACCTTATATGAAACAACAGGTGCCTATAACTATACAATTTTAGCATCCTGTGGCTTTATCCTGTTAGGCATCGGTATCGTATTAATGATTGAAGGGCTACGAAAAGTAGTAAAAACAATTATTCGTGCCATTATACCTGATGAATCTGATGAAGTGAGTGATTATATCTTTCAAAATATTAGATTAACAGAGGGGCCTAACATAGTTGTTATTGGTGGCGGTACTGGTTTATCCATGCTTCTTAGAGGCTTAAAGACACATACGTCAAATTTATCAGCTATCGTTACAGTAGCCGATGATGGTGGATCTTCTGGACGGTTACGAGAAGATTTTAAAATGATTGCCCCTGGAGATTTGCGAAATTGCTTGGTAGCGTTGGCGGAAAAAGAGGGCCTTATGGAACAGCTTTTTCAATATCGCTTTGATGGAAAGGGCGATTTATCTGGTCATAGTTTTGGGAATCTTTTTTTGACAGCCTTAACACAAGTGTTGGACTCAGATATAGAAAAAGCCTTGGAAGCGTCGAGTAAAATTTTAAAGGTCCGTGGCCGTGTGATTCCATCTTCTACGGAAGAAATCAAACTGTTAGCTCGCTATACAGATGGCACTATGGTTACGGGGGAAAGTAATATCCCGCACGAAGGTAAAGTCATTGAGCGTATATTTACGCAACCGGCACATCCACAACCAGAAGGGGCGGCACTGCAAGCTATTGATGAAGCGGATGCCATTATTTTAGGACCTGGTAGTTTATATACAAGTATTTTGCCTAATTTGTTAGTCGACAAAATTGTAGATCATATTAAAGCAAGCAAAGCGGAAAAAATCTATATTTGTAATGTGATGACACAACCAGGAGAAACTGATGGATATACGGTAGCCGATCATATTGAGGCGATAGGTCGTCATTGTGGGCCTAATATGATTGATACTGTTTTAGTTCATGATACTACATTGGATGAAAAGGTATTGTCACAATATCGTCATAGGGGGGCCAATCCTGTTGTCATTGATATGGACCGGTTGCAACAGATGGATATACGTATTGTTCGAGCTAATTTAGTAGATGGCTTTGATCGAGCTACACATAATTCGGAACGATTAGCTAAAGTTATTATGGATGTTATTTACGCCTTACAAACAGATATTGAACCACATATTTTAGAATATTATTTACAACGAGATGATCATTGATAGTCAGAATATAACGCGATAGGTCTAGAAAGGAGCTTTGTATGTCATTTGCAGAAGATGTAAAAAATGAATTATGTCAGTATCAAAATGAAGATAGCCGTTGTGCTGTTATCGAAGTATCCTGCTTATTGCGAATGGGTGGCTCTTTATTGATTGGGCGTCAAGGAACAGTGGGAATTCGCTTGGCTACTGCGAACAATGCGGTGGCTAGGCGTGTGTTAACCATACTTAGATCACAATATAACTTGCCTACTGCTGTAGTAGTACGGCAAGGACTGAATTTGCGCAAGAAAAATATGTATACCTTAACGGTAGAGCCAATAGAGAATAGTCGGCAAGTTATGGAAGAGTTAGGGCTCTGGCCAGTAACGGCACAAATACCTCATGAATGGTTAAAATCCTTAGAAGCACGGCGAGCTTTTTTGCGTGGCGCTTTTCTAGGGGGCGGATCCGTGAATAAACCACAAAGTGATTATCATTTGGAATTTATGAGTAGTAACGAAGCTTTTGCCAATGAAATTATTTATGTATTGCGATTGTTTAAAATTTCTGCACGCATGACGGAACGAAAAGATGAGTATGTGGTGTATCTGAAAGAAGGCGATGCAGTTACTTCCTGTATTCAAATTATGGGAGCTGGACAAGCATTAATGGAATTTGAAACGGTACGGGTTATGAAAACGGTGCGCAATCAAATTAATCGACAAGTGAATTGTGAAACGGCTAATTTACAAAAAACGGTAGATGCGGCAGTACGCCAATTAGAAGCGATTCGGATCATTGAACGACATGATAGATTCTCTAGTTTACCGGATAAGTTACGCTATATCGCAGAAGTTCGGATAGAGCATCCAGATGCGAGTTTACAAGAGTTAGCTGACCACATAGGTGGTGTATTGTCTAAATCGGGTATTGGTCATCGCTTGCGCAAGCTTGAACAGATTGCGTTAACCTTAGAGCCCAATGGTTTAGATGACATATAAGAAAGGATTTGAATGAGTTAGTATGTGGTGGAAACGGATTGTATCCTGTTTGCTAGGAGCTACGTTAGCAACTAGTTTATACACTGTAGTGCAAGGACGAACTATTAATTTACAGGCAGGGGGTTATGAATTATCTCCTATGGCTACAAACGTGACAGATCAAAAATATGGGTTGCTCTTTTCTGATAGTCCAGAATATGTAGGTCCTATGGGTGGAATTTTAAGTGCAGGTACGATTCATGGACATGGACGAGTTTACTTTTATCATGTGAATGATATGAAAGATACACAAAAAATAGCAGTTGTGATTGAAAATAAATCCATGAAATTGAATCATATAACGGTTCGTAGAGCATTAGTGAGCAAGCCTAGTCCCGATTATTTTGCTGTGGGACGCGAATTATCTCGACTCGATATGTCGGCGCCGTTACCAGAATCGGTGGCGATAGTCACAAATGAAAAGGATACCAAGAAATTCAATCTGGAACAAGTGAAATGGCGAAAAGCGTTAGAAAAACAAATTAAACAACAAGAAAAAGAATTAGAGAAAGAACAAGCTCGTTTAGATAGATGGAAAGAGAAACGAGAAAAAGAAGAGAAAAAACGCGTATCAAACATGCTAACGGACACTAAGAAGGCTCATAAAATTACTTTGTTACAACATGTTAGTAGCGTTACGAAAGAAGACGACGTATCAGATGGCACCTATGTAGGTACTAGGGATACGAATGACAAAGAACATAGATATATAGCGTCTGATCGTACATCCGTGACACCATCGACTTCATTGACAGATGATGTGTATCAAGGCGTAGATACGAGCCGGTACCAACAGTTGAAAGAGTCATTAGCAGCTAGTCGTAAGCAGCTAGCAAATTACCAAGCAGATGATACAGAAGGTACTATCATCAATGTTAAAAAAGAAGATTTGCCTCATGCCAATTCCTTTACCTTACCACCGTTGGGGAAACGGCTATTGTTTGCTGATTTAGAGGATATAGAGGTTAAACCAGAGGCACTTATTTCGGGACTTATTGATTGTATTACATCCGATGATACGCTTATTAAGGTTATGATGTTGCCAGAAGGTGCGGCTTCTCTTACTTCGACATATAGTGTTCCTACACTGCCAAAAGATGATGTACGATTGCGTGGTACCTATGTGGGGGCTTTGCGAATCATTACAGTACCTGAAACGTTTAATAGTGATACAAGTGGATCCTATATTGAAGTCGTCAATGGTAGAGAGGATCCTTTTATCGAGGGCGTAGATGAATTGTCGAATCATGAAGCGGTAACCGATACGGGTAATTACGGCGTGTCATATCAGATGGTAGTTCATACAACGGGAAAAGAACGATTTCATCTATTCTTTAATCCCTTAGGCGGTGCGTATTCAGGTTCTTTTTTGATTAGTACGCCGTATAGGACAAAACGATATGATGTGGGAAATAGTAGTAAACCCTATATTGGACATCAGACGATATATGATACGTTTGATCTAGGTGAGTATAGAGGCGGCGATACGATTGCGATTAACTTTATGCCTGCAGGAGCTTCGAATTTACCTATTCGATTTTTATTGGTGCCTACGAATGAATTGGATACAAGAGGATAGTCAACTCATTCTAGGTATGAAACATAATGTCTAATAAAGGCTATATACGGTAGCGTTGTACTAGCTATCAAAGGGGATTAGTAGAAATCGATTTTTATGTAGCGATAGTCTTTTACTACAGAGATAGTATGGAACGCATTAAAAACTATATGTGCGATGATATGAGTTTCATAGGCATATGTAATGAGTCATCATGTATAGTATGGATGGCTATATTTCTTGAAATGTATAGGGGGGGATAGCAACTGAGTGTGCTTTGTATAGAACCTTATGACATGGCACTAGAAATGGTTGACTACTACAGATTCGCATAGGTTTCTTCAAGGAAAGTCAATTGACATATATTTTTATTTTTAGTATTATAGTAAAGAAGAAAATGATAGATTTGGTACGGGATACCATCGTATTTTCTGAGAACCTTTTAAGTTAGTCCTGCGAGGCTAATAAAGGTAGATAGTTGCAAGTCGTTCCGTGGTTACGGGTACTTTGTCATGTTTACTATACGACCTTTTGCCCCAGGCAAAGGGTCGTTTTTTTATATATTGCAAGGAGGCCGCGATGGAAGAAGTGAGCTTAAAAGGAAAGCACTTGCTTGGATTACAAGGGCGTTCTAAAGAAGAAATTGAACTAATTTTACGAGTTGCCAAAAAGATGAAACGAGTTATTTTATCGGATGATAAAAAAATCCCCTATTTGAAAGGTAAGTCGATTATTAACTTATTCATGGAACCAAGTACAAGAACACGTAGCTCCTTTGAATTAGCTGGTAAATACTTAGGCGCGGATGTAATTAATATTACACCGAGTGGTAGCTCTATGGTAAAAGGTGAAAGTTTTCGCGATACCCTATTAACCGTATCGTATATGGGAACTGATGCCATCGTTATGCGCCATAAAGCAGAGGGGGCTCCTTTATATGCGACGAAAGCAGTAGAACCTATTATCATTAATGCTGGTGATGGAGCTCATGAACATCCGACGCAGGCACTACTTGATATGTATTCTATTTTAGAAAAAAAACCATCCTTAGAAGGTTTGAAAATTGTTATTGTCGGCGATATTATGCATAGCCGTGTGGCACGCAGTGATATTTATGGCATGACGACGATGGGAGCCGATGTACATCTAGCAGGACCTAGGACATTAGTCTATCCAGAATTAGAAAAAATGGGCGTCACTGTTCATCACGATATTAGAGAAGCCGTTCAAGGGGCTGATGTTATTAATGTACTACGCATTCAATTAGAACGCATCGATGAAGCTTTATATCCAACAAATCGTGAGTATGCTCGCATTTTTGGGATCAATCGAGAGATATTACAACTGGCGAAGAAGGATGTGATGGTCTTACATCCAGGCCCTATGAACCGAGGTTTGGAAATTGCACCCGATGTAGCCTATAGTGATGAATCTATGATTCAAGAACAAGTCCGTAATGGTGTGGCTATTCGTATGGCCGTATTATACTTAACAATTCATGGAGGTGATGGTAGTGAGCTTGCTGATTAAACATGGTACAGTTGTAAACCCAGCTAAGGGACAACATGAGATAGCAGATGTGTTAGTGGAAAATGGTAAGATTGCTGCAATAGGTAAAGATTTATCAAAAGAGGGTGCCCAGGTGTACGATGCAACTGGCTTGATTGTTGCTCCAGGGTTGATTGATATTCATACACATTTACGAGAACCAGGACAAGAGGCAAAAGAAGACTTTCATTCTGGTACACAAGCAGCAGCGGCAGGTGGATTTACACGAGTAGCCACTATGGCGAATACCAAACCAGTAGTAGATAATGCGGCACTTGTAAGAGGCCTTCAAAAACAGGCAGAACTCACCGGAGTTGTAAAAGTTGAATTTATGGGTGCAGTTAGTAAAAATTTAGAAGGTAAAGAATTAGCCGAATTAGGCGACATGGCTGAAGCTGGCGTAGTAGGGTTTTCAGATGATGGCCATTATGTAGAAAGTGCAGCATTTATGCGCCGCGCTCTAGAATACAGTCAAATGTTTAATCGCATGGTTATCGATCATGCAGAAGAAACAACATTAACTAAACATGGACATATGCATGAAGGTTTTGTCTCCTATGAATTAGGTGTAGCAGGTCGCCCTGCAGTAGCAGAAGATATGGCGGTAGCTCGTGATATCATGTTAGCAGATATGACTGGTGGACATATTCATATTGCCCATGTAAGTAGTAAAAATACAGTTGATTTAGTGCGAGAAGCAAAAGCAAAAGGCATACAAGTTACTTGTGAGGTTACATCGCAACATTTATCGTTAACCGATGAATATTTACGAGAATATAATCCAGCCTTTAAAATGGCACCGCCAATTCGTTCGGAAGATCATCGACAAGCTTTATTAGAAGGGCTTAAAGATGGAACGATTGATTGCATTATTACAGACCATGCACCGCATGCGTATGAAGATAAAGACCATGAGTTTTGTTGTGCCCCTAATGGATTTAGTGGCTTAGAAACATCGTTAGCAGCAGTTATCACTAATGCTTACGGGCCAGATAAATTGAGTATTGATGAAGTGGTTTACCATATGAGTACACGCCCAGCGGAATTATTGCGATTGGATGCAGGCGTATTAGAAGTGGGAAAAGACGCAGATATTACTGTATTTAGCACAGAGGAAACATGGGTAGTAGATCGCAATCAATTCTATACAAAGGGAAAAATGAGTCCTTTTGATGGGATGACGTTGACAGGCCGCGCTAAATTGACGGTGGTAAATGGTGAAGTGGTAATGAAAGAAGGAGAGGTTCTTCGTTGAAGGGTAAATTAGTTCTAGAAAATGGCACTACATTCTATGGAAACCTATTAGGTGGTGCACCAGTAGTGGGAGAAGTTGTCTTTAATACTGGCATGACAGGATATCAAGAAATTTTAACAGATCCATCCTATGCAGATCAGATTATTACACTTACCTATCCACTCATTGGCAATTATGGGACCTTAAATGCGATTACACAAGGACCTAAACCATATTGTAAGGGATTGATTGTAGGTGAGTTATGCGACTTTCCTAGCAATTGGCAAAATGAAGGATTATTCTCTGAATATTTGCGACTCCATGGAATTCCTTGTTTATATGATATAGATACACGGGCTATTACGAGAGCAATTCGCAAAGAGGGCGTTATGAAAGGCGTTGTGGCTCGTGCAGATTGCGAAGATGAAACGATTCAACAATTTCTAAAAAAAGAATTGCCTACCGATCAAGTTATGCGGGTTACCACAAAATGGCAAGGCCTTCGTGGCGATAAGGACGCAGAATTTCATGTGGCTGTGTATGATTTTGGCGTGAAAGAAAATATTTTACACTCCCTAGTGGCTAACGATTGTCGACTCACTATATTCCCAGCTGATGCAAAAGCAGAAGACATTAAAGAAGTCAATCCAGATGGTATCTTTTTATCAAATGGACCTGGTGACCCAGCGGATTTGGCCTATGCAGTAGAAGAAGTGAAAAAATTATTTGGTTATAAACCAATTTTTGGTATTTGTATGGGACATCAAGTACTAGCACAAGCGTATGGTGGTAAAACATATAAATTAAAATTTGGTCATCGTGGTTCCAATCATCCGGTGAAAGAGTTAGCTACGAATCGTGTATATATTACATCACAAAATCACGGATTTGCCGTTGATGCTAGTACATTGCCAGATGATGTCATTGTAACGCATGTGAGCGTAAATGATGGTACCGTAGAAGGAATGGCACATACTACACTTCCTATCTTTTCGATTCAATATCATCCAGAAGCATCACCGGGACCAACAGATAATTTATATTTATTTCAACAATTTAAAGAATTAATGAGGAAGGGTTAATCACATGACAGGAGACGGAAAGAAAATTCTCGTTATTGGCTCAGGTCCTATTATTATTGGGCAAGCAGCGGAATTCGATTATGCAGGCACGCAAGCATGTCGTTCACTTCGTGAAGAAGGGTATCAAGTTGTGTTAGTTAACTCTAATCCAGCCACTATTATGACAGATAGTGACATTGCTGATCGTGTATATATTGAACCTATTAGTTTAGAATTTGTTACAGAAATTATTCGCAAAGAACGTCCTTGGGGGTTGTTGGCTACATTGGGAGGTCAAGTTGGTTTAAACATGGCCGTTCAATTATCGGAAGCAGGCGTGTTAGAAGACTATCAGGTTAAATTGTTGGGCACCACGTTAGAGGCCATTAAACAGGCAGAAGACCGAGAACTCTTTAAAGAAGCTATGCAAAAAATCGGCCAGCCAGTACCAGAATCAGATATTTTTACGGACTTAGAAAAAGCCGTATCCTTTGCGAATACCATAGGATATCCAATCATTATTCGACCAGCCTATACGATGGGTGGTACAGGTGGCGGTATTGCCCATAATGAAGATGAAATGTATGAAATTGCTCGCCGTGGGATCAAAATGAGTCCGATAAACCAGATTTTAGTAGAACGGTCAGTAGCTGGATGGAAAGAAATTGAATATGAAGTGATGCGTGACTCTGCGGATAATTGTATCATCGTTTGTAATATGGAAAATATTGATCCTGTCGGTGTTCATACCGGTGATTCTATCGTTGTGGCGCCGAGTCAGACATTGAATGATATACAATACCAAATGCTCCGTACAGCAGCACTTGCGATTATTCGCTATTTAAAAATTGAAGGCGGTTGTAATGTACAATATGCATTAAATCCTGATAGCAATGAATACATCGTGATTGAAGTAAACCCTCGCGTATCTAGATCGTCTGCGCTAGCGTCTAAGGCAACAGGCTATCCGATTGCGAAAGTGGCGGCTAAAATTGCTACCGGTATGACTTTAGATGAAATTACTAATGCTGTTACAGGTGAAACAAAAGCTTGCTTTGAACCAACCCTTGATTATGTAGTTACCAAGTTTCCACGCTGGCCTTTTGAAAAATTTAACTTAGCTGACCGCACATTGGGGACACAAATGAAAGCCACTGGCGAAGTTATGTCCATAGATCGCACCTTAGAAGGTTCTTTGTTAAAAGCAATTCGCTCCTTGGAAATTGGCCTTGACCATATAGCACTTAAAAAAATTGCTCATGAAAGTGTAGAACAACTCATTGAACGCTTACATAAAGTAGATGATGAACGGATATATGTAGTGGCCCAAGCACTCCGCAAAGGCATTAGTGTGGAAAAAATACACTATATTACTAAGATAGATTCATTCTTTATTGAAAAAATAAAAAATATTGTTCGCGTAGAACAAGATTTACAAGAAAATGGTATAACGGATGATAATTTGCGCATGGCTAAACGGTACAGCATGACCGATAGCGTTATCGCTCGCTATGCGAACACCACACGAGAAGATGTATTGGCAAAGCGTAAAGCGATGCAACTAGAGCCAACTTATAAATTTGTAGATACTTGTGCAGCAGAATTTGAAGCGCATACACCGTATTACTACAGTTCTTATGCTACAGAAGATGAAGTGGTACCACTAGGCAATAAAAGCGTGGTTGTACTAGGCTCGGGGCCAATTCGCATCGGTCAAGGTGTAGAATTTGACTATTGTTCAGTGCATTCTGCGTGGGCATTACGCAAGGCAGGCATGCAGTCAATTATTGTAAATAATAATCCAGAAACAGTAAGTACTGATTTTGATACTTCGGATAGTTTATATTTTGAACCGTTAACAGTGGATGATGTGATGGAAGTCATCGAAAAAGAAAACCCTGTAGGTGTCATTGCTCAATTCGGTGGACAAACGGCTATTAATTTGGCAGGGCCCCTATCAGAGCGAGGGGTTACCATTTTAGGGACGTCTGTAGATAGTATCGATATGGCAGAAGATCGGGAACGATTTGATGCACTCCTAGCAGAATTAGGCATTCCGCGCCCTGTAGGTGCGTTAGTTACATCGGATAAGGAAGCACAAGAAGCGGCACATCGCCTAGAATATCCACTTATCGTGCGCCCATCCTATGTATTAGGTGGCCGTGCTATGGAGATTGTCTACAATGATAAAGAATTAGACCTATACATGAAAGAAGCCGTAGTAGCCTCTAAAGAACATCCTGTTCTAATTGACCGCTATATGGTAGGCATGGAAGTTGAAGTTGACGCTATTTCAGATGGCACTGATGTATGCATTCCAGGCATTATGGAACAAATCGAACGGGCTGGCGTTCATTCTGGTGATTCGATGGCAGTGTATCCAGCACAACATTTAAGCCAAGAATTGATTGATCAAATTGTAGACTATACGCGGCGCATTGCAGTGGGCCTTCATGTAAAAGGTGTGCTAAATATTCAATACATTGTAGCCAATGGCGTGTTACATGTTATTGAAGTCAACCCTCGTTCTAGTAGGACAATTCCGTTTATTAGTAAGGTAACTGGTGTGAACATGGTAGAACATGCAACACGCATCGCCTTAGGTGAAACATTAGATTCCCTAGGATTACCAAAAGGATTATTGCCAAATAAACCATATGTGGCAGTGAAAGCGCCGGTATTCTCCTTTTCTAAAATGGGCTTAGTAGAAATTGCATTAGGACCAGAAATGAAATCGACAGGCGAAGTGATGGGCGTAGGTCGCACTTACTCAGAAGCATTATTTAAAGCCATTCATGCGGCGAATATGAGAATTCCTGAAGCGGGAACAATTTTGATGACTGTAGCCGATCGTGATAAAAAAGAAGCGTGTCAATTAGCGAAAGGCTTTATCGAATTAGGGTATCATATTGAAGCAACTGGTGGTACTGGTCAATACTTTAAAGAACATGGCGTTTCCTGCCACGTGGTGAATAAAATTTCAGAAGGATCCGATAACTGTGCAGATCATATTCGTCAAGACACCATCGACTTGGTGCTAAATACATTGACTGCGGGTAAACGACCTGAACGAGAAGGGTTCCAATTGCGACGATTAGCTGTTGAGTTGGGTACACCTTGCTTGACATCCTTAGATACAGCGCGAGAAGTCTTACGTGTGGTGGCGAGTCGTAAAACGGAATCAACGATTAATGTAGAAGCGTTACAAGATTACGAACAGGAGTAATACATGAGTGGATATGTAGAAATGGGCGAAGTCGTTCGCAATGAACAAATTGGGGCCGATGTATGGGTTATGGACCTCTATGCACCTAAACAAGCGGCTGAAGCACAAGTGGGGCAATTTTGTAATGTCCGCCTGACTGATGGGACAGCGCCATTGTTACGACGCCCTATCAGTTATGCCAATTTTGACGCTAACACAGGCACGATTACTTTATTATATCGCGTCGTAGGGCGTGGTACTATGTTACTAACACGCTTAGTACCAGGGGATACACTCGATTGCTTGGGACCATTAGGACAACCGTTTACCACAACATCATCTATGCTGCTCATAGGTGGTGGCGTGGGAATTGCACCGATGCTTTCAATTGCCCATCATTTGAAAGCACATGAATCGGCTCATGTTATTTTGGGATTTCGCAATAAAAGTGAATTATTTTGGGCCGATTTATTTAACAATTTGCCCGTAACTGTGCATATTACCACCGATGATGGATCTGTAGGTACTAAAGGGTTTCCTACAACGATTATGCCCGACTTACTACAATCGACTGCGATTACATCGATTATGACATGCGGACCGATGCCGATGATGAAAGGCGTAGCAAAGATTGCTATGGAATTAGGAGTCCCTTGTCAAGTATCCTTGGAAGAACGAATGGGTTGTGGTACAGGTGGCTGTTTAGGCTGCGGCTGTGATGGCAAAGCAGGTAAGCGCTATAAAGTATGTAAAGATGGACCAGTGTTTGCGGCGGAAGATGTATTTTTCCTCTAGGTGCACACCTGTAGAGTCAGTGACCTAGCGAGTACGCTATCGATATATAATCGTACTATATACTAGAAAATGAGGTACAAGAATGGTTAGTAATACAACAATCTATAGGGCAAGTGAAAAAGATTTAAACGGCACTGTAACACCATCACCAAAACTAGCGACCACGTTTTGTGGAATTTCTATGAAAAACCCTATCATATCTGCATCGGGCACATTTGGTAACGCCTTGGAATATGTAGACTATATTGATATTAGTAATGAATTAGGCGCCGTATCCGTTAAAGGTTTGACGCCACGCGCTAGAAAAGGAAATGAGGGCACGCGAATTGCAGAAACACCATCGGGCATTTTGAATTGTATTGGTTTAGAAAATCCTGGAGCAGAAGGGTTCCTTTCCCAGGTGTTACCAGAATTAAAACACTATGCTCTTCCCGTACTCTGCAATATTTCCGCCGATTCAGTAGAAGAATATGGGTGGATGGCAGAGACCCTATCTGTCGATGGTGTTCATGGATTCGAAGTCAATATTTCTTGTCCTAATGTAAAGAGCGGGGGCCTCGCCTTTGGTGTGCGACCAGAAGATGCCGCAGCAGTGGCACGTAGTGTCAGACATCATACGACACTTCCTGTTATTATGAAATTATCGCCTAATGTAACAGATATTACAGAAATTGCTAAGGCCGTAGAAGCAGAAGGCGTGGATGGCATTAGTTTAATCAACACTTTATTAGGTATGGCTATTGATGTGCGTACACGACGACCTATATTAGGTAATCTATATGGTGGCTTATCGGGACCTGCCATTAAACCAGTAGCACTTCGATTAGTGCATCAAGTGGCACAGGCAGTGGCGATTCCTATTATGGGCATGGGCGGTATCATGACAGGTACAGATGCTATTGAATTTATGTTGGCTGGTGCTAGTTGTGTATCAGTAGGCGCGGCTTCTATGGTAGATCCTACTGCCATAAGCCGCATTGCACGGGAGATGGAAGACTATCTAGATACGTATGGGATTGATTCTATAAATGATATTGTAGGACAATTAGAAGTATAATACATTCATCTCTTTATGTAGTACATGTAGAGGATGTATAAGAATGAACATGTTGTTGTATAGGAATATACTATGAATTCTAAAAAAGATAACAGATTGATATAATCATTGATATATGTTTATAAGTTATGAAGTAGCTGATTATACCGCGTAGAAATTCAGTATACTAGACCGTTCTTGCTATAAAGAAATTATACATGGTGCATTCATTGGTAATCATGCAATATACGTGACGATGGTTTCATCAATGGTGAAACCATTATCCAGATATAAATTATTATCATACTGTAGTGATATAGTAGTTTCTTAGATAGTACATGGACCAATATGTCATTAAAGACGTTGCATTAGAAAGAATAAAACTAGTTAGCTCGTCCTTTACTACCAAGAAAAAAGTCTGTAAGTGTAGATACTTACAGACTTTTTGTTTTTTTTTGACGCATTGATAAGGGGGATAATTTCCTAGCTTTTACTTTCATAGCAACTCTATGATAGGATATCGTTCATTCCATACATTCGACTGCATAAAGATGTGAGACACTATAAGGATATTAGTATTTAATAGGAAAAAGGGCCACAAAGGACCCTTTTTATTGGCATGGTGTAACTAAATAGCAATGCCTATCAGCATACAAAATTGAGTAGACCCCAGTAACTGGTGTTACCATTGAAGTAGGACATGGTAAGCAAAGGTCAGTACCTTTTATAATGTAGTCATGAATTGATAGGTTACATGTTTAGTTGTTACGTTGATAGAATTACATCTATAGGGTATTCTTAGATACCAGAAATCTCGAACTGATAACGATCTGAGTTAGTATAACAGACATTATGCATTCGCTTTATAGAAATCTATAAATTGTTGTGCTACTGGTGATAGACTATGGCCTTTCAACACGATGAACGCCTTACGGAAGGTGCCTGAAAATTCTGGTAAACGTAAGCGAGTCACTTTTCTAAAATGAACATGTTCTTTTATATCCATTGGCACTAATGCTACAGTACGGCCTGTTTCTGCGGCCCATTCAATGGCAGAACTTCGTGTTGTGGTAATGGATACTACATTTAAGGTAGATAAATCTGCTAAAGGCGATTGCATAATCATGCGAACCGAACCACCAGATAAACTAAGGGGACATTTTCTAATATCAGTCCAGGAAAGAGATTCTTTTTCACGATTCGTCCAGAACACGTCAGTGCGGAATAAAGCATATAAATCTTCATCTTCTGTATGAATGATATCGAACTTTTCAATATCGACCATTTGTTCATTACAAATTCCAATTTCTGCACTACCGCTAATTAATTGACTTGTTACGTTGGCCATTAATCCTTCATAAATTTCATATCGTACCGATGGATACTTGACAGAAAAGTTTTTGATAGAGTCTTGAATTAATGAGGTAGATCGTGAAGCAGAGGCGGCAATGCGCAAGGTGCCTTCAATTTTTGAATTTAGCTGTTTTACTGCATTGTAAGTAGATTCTTCAATGGAACAAAGTTGCTGTGCTTTTTCATAGAATATACGACCAGCATCAGTTAATTGCAAATTAGAGCCTCGTTGACCTCGTTTGATGTGTAATAAGGGAGTGCCAAACTCAGCTTCTAAATATTTAAGCTGTTTGCTTAACGCTGGTTGTGTAATATGAAGTAATTCAGCTGCTTGTGTCATGTTACCCGTTTGGACTAGGGTGATAAAATTGTGATAATACGATGTGTCCATATGTATTCTCCATGTGTACTAACGGTAGTCTATTAATACTCGTAGAGTGGGCGAAATCTAACTGAGCTTTCAGCTAATATGACTGATACTACCAAAAAATAAATATATATTATCATTGTACTATACAAAAAGCTTTTTGTCTGTATCTAGATGCTAGTAAATCATTAATTTATAAGGTTCTTTGATATTGTTACTGTATAAAGTTTACAATAGAAGTTGCATATAATTATATTTGATAATTGAATTTTAATGTCATATTATTTTCCGTTTTAGATAGTTGTGAGATAGGTGAAAAGTCAGATAGTATAATGGCTATAATGTATATAGTCCAGCATAGTATGTATGTAGAATTGAATCAAATGGTATGATTATATGGATACTCCCTGTTTACATACGTAAAAATAGCGCATACAAAACTCCTCAATTTTGTATACGCTATTTTGTGTGGCAAGGGAGATAGTTTAACTAAGGGAACACATAGATGCTTTTATGGTCACATTAAAGTTTTCCTCAAAACTTTAATTAAAATCTAGGTTCTAATAACTGTCCCTCCTGAATTATTTAGAAGCAAAAACTCCAACTAAACCAACATTCATGTTTCGTCGTTGTTCAGTGGTCCATGGATGCCATACTTGATGGGCAACTGGATGATTATAACATGCAGGTGCAGCTGCTAATCGACGAGATTCTAAATGTTTTTCAAATGCTCTAAACAAATTCATTCTAATCCTTCTTTCCTAGTGCGAATGCACTATTGTAGCTAAGTCTCCTCAAACTTAGGTAAGTGAATGGGTTGTCATCATTTACTTACAATGTCAGTATACCGTCAAATTTAGAATATGTGAAATAACTTGTTTTTATTAAATTAATTACTATAAATTATATGATGATAAAATCCTTTGCAATATATGCTTTATAACTGGAAATATTAAAATATATTAATTTTAGTTATAAGTAAAATAATTATTATTTTTATAAAATGAATGCACTGGAGTGACGGATACAAGTAGCTAGATTATACATGTTATTTTTTATTAAAAATTCACTAGTTTTAAGTTGACAACTTATCATTTTGTTGTTAGAATAGATATTGCATTACGGGGCATAGCGCAGTTTGGTAGCGCACCTGGCTTGGGACCAGGGGGTCGCAGGTTCGAATCCTGCTGCTCCGACCATGTTATGCGGGTGTAGCTCAATGGTAGAGCCCCAGCCTTCCAAGCTGGTCACGAGGGTTCGATTCCCTTCACCCGCTCCATTTTTTTATCAGTATCTAATCGTATATAGTAATCATGGTTCAGTAGCTCAGTTGGATAGAGCAACGGCCTTCTAAGCCGTGGGTCGGGGGTTCGAATCCCTCCTGGATCACCAGCGTAAATAAGCGGATAGTTCGAGATGAGCTATCCGCTTTTTTGTAAAATTTAGTAGTTTTTTTAGTAGTTCTGGTTAGGAGTAGATTATATGAGTTTTGAAAATGGATATAAAGCAATTAACTATATTGGTGATTTAATTGATAATTACAATAAAGATACGTCAATTTTTATTAAAGCATTACAGATTTTTAATTCTTATAAAGTGCAGAGTAGTTGGCCACATAATTATAAAGCAATGAATAATGCGTTAAGTCTTTTGATGGGGTCTAGTCATGAAACGGTATTGAACTTTAGTCGTAACTATTTGTATTTGAAAAATAATAGAAATAGGGTAGCAGACTTGCATCCGATAGAGTGGCCAGAAAATATAGATGAACGCTTTATTAATGAATTAGAAATTTACTATAATCTTGTTAGTCAAGAAGTAGAACAGGCAGCACTGGCACGTATTAAACCACTTAAATTTGCTGGATTAGTTAGATCACAGCTTCCTATGAGTCAAACTAAAATGTTAAAACTAATACGTATGGATGGAGAAGGATTAGAGTTTGAAGTAGATAGACATGATGTGGAGTCAATTATTCGAACATTAGAAATAATGATTCAAGATTCATGTGAGATTAATAGTGAGGTATAGAAATGGATGGTAAAAAGGTTCACTCAGATATCTTTATGATGAAATTGACTAATCAAGAAATGATTGAAACTTCTGAGATTTTTAATACTCGATACTATGATTTGCAGATCGAAATGATTAATAAATATGTAGATGAATTAAAATTAGAAATATCGAATAAAAGTAATCAAATAAGTAATGATGTTAAAAGGGTTGATGATAAGTTTGAGGCTAAGTATGAAAATTTATTAGATAAAATTGAGGCTAAATACGATAGGTTAGAGCAAAGAATTTATTATTTATTTTATGCAGTAATAGGTGCAATATTAGCAGAAATTTTTTCTCGATATGGAAAGAATATCTTAAGTTTCCTACTTTCACAGCCCTAATTTATCCAATGCCTTAACTGCTTCTTTTTGTATATCAGGTACTAAGTGTGAATAGGTATCTAAGGTTAGTGTAATTGTAGAGTGGCCTAGTCTTTCTTGCACTATTTTAGGGTTTATTTTCTGTGATAGTAGAAGTGTCGCATGGGTATGACGGAGATCATGGAAGGTGATATGGTCTAAGTCTAGTTGTTTTAATATTGGTATAAAATATCTGGATTTGAAATTACTGGTCGATAAAATTTTCCCAAAGGTACCTGAGATAACAACTCCATATGAATCAGTCCACTTATCTCCTAATTCTTTAGCATAATTGGATTGAAACTCTTTGTAAGTGGCTAAATCACTTTGTAACTCTTGGCTGATAGGGATACAACGACGAGAAGTTTTAGTTTTAGTATCTTGGAATACTTGTCCTTTGGTACCTGTTTGTATTGTTCGCCGTACTGAGATAGTTCCGTGGATTAAATCAACACAGTCCCAGCATAGTCCAAATACTTCACCTAGTCGCATCCCTGTTCCTAAGGCAATTTTTGTTGCGATATAGGATGCGTAATAATTAATCCTATAAGGCGAGGATATATTATTACTGACTTATTGTTTCATTATGCTTGTAAGTTGATGAATCTCATCGAGTGATAAGGTATGAATTTCTGTAGTTATTAATCTAGGCGGTTTAGTTAATTTAATAGGATTTTTTAATAATAAGCCGATATTTACTGCATACTCAAATAGTTCTGAAAGATAACGTCTAGTGCAACGTATGGTGCTGGAAGATATGATATGGCCTTTTTTACCTTTCAATGTTCCATTACTCCAGTTGTTTAGGACTGTTTGTACTTGTTGCGGTGTAATTGAAGTTATTTTTATTTCACCTAAGAGGGGAAGTATATATAGCCTTAGTGTAGAATCATATTTCTTAAACGTTTTCGGCTTTACACTAACTTTCTTTACATCTTGTAGCCAGTAGTTACAGAAGTCTTTTAATTTGGTGTTTTTAGATGAAAAAATAGAAGTATTTTGTTGTGTAGCCTCTATCCATTGTTTTCCTAATTTATATACTTCTAATTTTGAGTTCCCAGAAAAAGCACGGCGAATTAGCTGATTGTCCTTAGTAATACTAAATTGTCCTCGCCATTTTCCCTGACTTTGAAAGAATGTGCCTTCTCCATTAGATCTTCTTAGATTTTTCTTTTGAGACATGTATAGTTTTCCTTTCTTTGTCTTTAGCAATGTATGGTGTGAAAGTTGATGAGGAAATCTTTTGTTGGAAGCGCTTAGCTTGTTTGATTAGAGCTTTCTTATCATCAGTAAAAATTTTTACGCTCTTTTTAGCACGGCTTACATCTACATAAATTTTATTGCGAGTATTGGAGTTTTTTTGTGTACTGTCATGTACGATTAGAGCGTTATCAACAGTAATACCTTGTGCCTTAAATGTAGTCATTGCATATCCATAATCAAAATGTTTATACTCTCTTGTATCAAATATTACCTTTTGATTTGTGTTGGTTTGTACTGTAACTTTAGGTCCATTGATATTTATGATTTTACCAAGTTGGCCATTTTTTATTCCTACTGTTTCACCATTAGTATCTTTGAGTTTATAGTCGTTTTTAGTAAAAACTACTTTTTCACCAATGGCATAAGGATTAGAACTTTCTATACCATACTGATTGACGCTAGTTAGTAAATATTCATTTTTTAGGATACCTTTTTCTACAAGTTTGTTATGAATTTCAGAATTGAGTTCATTACGATCATTATTGCGAGCTACTAAAATAGCACTTTTATCTTGTTGCTCAACTGTGTAATTACAGTATTCATGAATTACAGAATTTAAGCGATATTGTCGTTGAGGGATTTCCTTAATACTGTCGTCAATATAAGATAGTGGAGATTGTTTTTCTATATTTTCAAATTTGCCAGATAAGGCCTCTACTGTTTTTCTAAGATTAGAACCTTCTTCTTGCCGATTGATTTCCCTCATACGAACAGTAGGTACTTGTTCATTATCTTTTTTAGTCATTCTAGCAAATGCATTACCTGTACCAATTGGAAGTAATTGGTTTGGGTCACCAAGAAAGACTACTTTAGCATTCCTTTTTTCAGAGGCTTCTAGAATATTACTTAGTAGGTGATCTGGTAACATGGAGCTTTCATCTACTATCCAGACTTCTGGTATTTCAGATTTTTTTACAGATGAAAAATCCCAGGAATTGTGAGTGGTAGTAGGGGAAAGGTGATTTAGATATTTATGAATAGTTTGAGAGGAAATTGCAGCCTCTGACTCCATGGCCTCTGCTGCTTTTCCCGTAAATGCCATACCTATTACATTAACTCCTTGAGACTCGTATAGTAATTTAGCTTGTTCAAGCATAGTTGTTTTACCAGAACCTGCTATACCTTCTACCGCAATATATTTGTTAGAAGATGATAACATTAAATTAATAGCTTCTTTTTGTCCTTTTGAAAGCTCCCAACCTTGATATGCTTTGAGATTATTGGAAAGTATATCAATTTTGGCATTAGTATCATTTGGGTTTAAGGTACTATAATCTTCAATTTGGGGGCCTAGAAGGAGTGACTCTATATATTGGGTGCGAGCTAAGTTTTTAGGAGTTGTAAAATATATCTCATTATTTAGTTGACGAAAACCAACTTGTATTAATGTGCTTTGTAAGTGGTGTTCAAATATACTTTCAAATTCTGATAAAGTTACGCCAAGCATTATACCTTGCTTATATACTTCAATCATTAAGTCTGACTTAGAAAACGCATAGGACTTTTCTTGTAGATGGTCAATGGATTTTTCTAATATATCATTGATTTTTAAAGGTCTTGATGTATCCTTATTTTGTGTAGATTTATTTATAAAAAAACCGCCTAAACTATCAATAGATTTACGCCATACCTTCTCTAAAGTTGCTAGATCTTCAGGTGGTTTTGGTCTTCGTGATGCCAGACCTGCAGCATGTGCCCCATCCCATGTATCAGAAAATCCTTGGTTGGCTTGATAATCTTGAATTTGAAATTTCCTTTTTGAAAAATGATCGATTAGAGTATCATTTATACCTTCAATCTCAAAATGTATGTTTTTCTGATCTTTGCTCAAGGATTCTCGAAGGAGAATCCTTTTTTCTTGCAAGGCTTTAGATAATTCATTGTCATACATTAAAGAGAAAAGATATTGGTTTGCGTGAATAAATCGATCCTCAATCGTCATGATTTTGCCATTTATCATTGTTTTCCTAAAAAGTAAGCAATGGGTGTGTAATTGCGGATCTTGCTCTCTAGATACTCTATGTTGTAAACACGCAAATAAAGCATTTTGGGTTTTTATATTTTCTGTTCTATTATCTTTATTTGTATGTTTGCGCCATACCACATAATTAGATTCAATGAAAGTTAAGACATTTTTAACAGCCTGATTATGTGCATCTAGAAGATCATATTTTAATGCAGGATTTAACATCGCAATTGAGATAGATTTTGGTGGAGAGAAGGTTACATCTATAGCCAATTTTTTTGCATCAGGTGCCAATTCGTCTTTTAATGTATTTATTTTTTGTTCGTAATTATCTTGAGATAAAGGTGCTATAGTGCTTTTATATGGATTCGGAATATCATATCCTATAGGGGATAATAATCCTTTACCAAACCAAAAGTCTTCTTGTGTAATTGTGCGACTATAATAATCATCTTTATTATAGTATTGTCCTGCTTGGATGATGGAAACATTAGATGTTGTAACCATAGTAGACTATTCTCCTTTTCTATACTTGTTAATTAAGTCTTCGCCATAACGATGTTCTTTATACTTCTTAAACCTTTCTCTATTTGTTTGTATATTTGTCTTAAATGAATTTACTGTTTTTTTATCAATAGGAACAAAGTGTTTTATATTAGGGTTTTCATTAAAGAACAATTGAGGGATTATTAAATTAAAAGGATTAAAACCTAATATCTTTCCATAGCCTTTAAATGGAGGTAAGGCCTGTAATTGACTTGGAAGAATAAGTGATTTAGTTGTCGTATCTTGGCTAATAGAGGGGACAGGACTACCGTTTTGAGGTAGTTGAATTGATTCTTTGTATTCAATAATTTCCTCTACACCAAAGTTATCCGCAAGTTCTTTTGCAGTAGCTGCATCGTTAATCCGTAGTACTATTTGCGTGCCAAAGTTATTTAAGAATGATTGCATTACTTGTGGCCCATATTTTTCCCTTAATAAACCAGGAGCTTGCGTTAAAGCAAGAATACTAATGCCATAACTTCTACCTTTTGTGATTAAATCAGGTAGTAATTGAATTTTGTTGACGCTACCAATTTCATCAATAATAAAATACAGTCTGCAATTTTGGCTTTCAGGTAAAGTGAGTGCTTCATTAATCATGATATCCATGACTAGTGATAATAATGGTGCCATAATTTGTTTGCGGTTAGCAGGGACTAATAAATATAAGTTTGGTATTGTACCATTTTTTCGTTGATACTCCTCTCTAATGTATTGTTTAAAGGAAAATGCAGCATTTTCATCAGTTGAATCTTTTAAGTGGATGAAAGGCTTTAGACCGCTTGCTAGAGTTGCAAGTATAGAGGCAAGCGTATTATCTGGAGCGTTTAAGTACTGCTTAGATGTTATTAATGTTGGTGGTAAAGAGTTAATTGCTTCTGTTAGATTTTTTGCAGGTTGTTTAAAAAAAGCTAGAATATCATAATTTTTTTTTCGACCTTTTAAATCAAGGTACTTTAAGCCATCTGCAAATATAGCTCCTGCAGCTAATCCCCAAAATGGATCTTTTGCACCTTCTTGTTCAAATAAGATAGAGGCGAAGGTATCATAATCTGAAATATCATCAATATCATTAAATATTGACCAACTAATACTACGTTTATCAAAAGGACAAAAGATGTAGTCATCGGATTTTGCAAATTTTCCTACGAATTCAGGCTTTACATCCGTAATAATATAGTGGCGTTTATCATTATATTTTTTGCTATATGTATTAATTTGATTAAGAAATTGACTGAGTAATACAGATTTACCAGATCCACTAGCGCCGAAGACCAGAATATGTTTACATTCGGTATCTGTGGGAATATTTATATTACCAATAGATAAAACGTGAGGTTTATTTTTTGTATATAAACTCATTTGTTTTTGCGATAATAATTGCATACCACGCTTATGGAGTGCTTTTTTAGATATAGAAGTATCTTTTAAATATTGATTATAATTCCAATATAGTGATATCTCTAAACTTAATAAAAGCGTTATTAGCCAATATTTTTTGTAATTTTCCTTTAAAATATAAAGCTGATTATTGGTTAAATGGTCGATTACATTTTTATAATTTTTGAATGGAATTTTATTCCTAGGATTTACTTCAAAATCAAATTTATGACTTGCAATAAATTGACCGATTTGAGTTTTATAAGTATCTGGCTTTATAGGATTAATATAATTTAAAGCTACTTCTTTTGTTACATAAATATTTTGAGTGGATATGATATTTTCTGCTTGATAAAGCAAACCATAAAATAGTCCTGCAGATGCAAGTGCTTGAAGGATGAATAGGACAATTAATATATTTCTTAGATATTTTTTCCATATAGTAAACGTAATTTTTCCTCTTTTAAGTTCTTTAAAAGCAATATTGTTGTTAATATTTGTCATTGTGTTAGTCCTTTCTGTAAATTGTAGAGCAGATTTCTTCAAATTTATCTTCTGCACTATATAATTCATATAATCCTTTAAAAAGGCTTAATGTTAAAATTTCAAGTCGATCTAGATTTTGATTTAAAGAGTTATAGAAGTCCGAATCTATACAAGTGCTTTGGTGAAAGTGTTGGTCAATTAGATTTGTGATATAACTTGATATACTTTTATTTTCTAAAGCGGCAATATTTTTAATTTGTCTTTTTAATTGTGATGTGCAATAGATTTTAATAGATTCATTTAGATCTGTATTTGTCATAAAGGTCTCCTTTGTGTTTTAGGGGGGAATAGTAGAGTAGATAGTGCCTAATCTACTTCATACACCATACGCACTGCATGCGAGGGGATATAAAGATTGAAAATAGCTTGGTTATCAGATTTGTTATGGGAACACACTTATTGATAAGTAGCGATATAGGATAATTTTATTTAGGTATGTTACTCTTATAAGGCTAGATACTATATGGTTAGATGGTAGTGATGTATCTATGTTCCCATTAAATTGTGAATAGCATTGTAAAATCGAGATAATAAAAAGCGCTAAAGACTATTTAAAGCAATAGAACTCTAGCGCCTCACGCAGCATAGAACAGAAGTTTTATTTTGTAATATTTTTATTCCTATATTTAATACGATCTCTTACATATTTAATTTTTCCGTTGGATAGTGTGATAGGATAATAATCTCGTTGCTTTTGCCAAGTTGGCTGTTTACTTTTCATTACTGGTTCTCCTGTTGAATATTGAAGTTAGCTTTGCAAAAATTTTCCAAGGCTTCTTCTGGAATTAAAATTTTATGTCCTATATAGATGCAGTTTAGACTTTTACTTCTAATTAAATTGTAGATATGGCTGACACTGATATTTTTGTTGAAGTAAAGTTCTGATGCTTCTCGTACAGTGTAAAGGTTCATGGCACGTTCCTTTCATTGTATAAAAATAGCAAATCTGATATAATAAATTAATAAAAAAGTGCTTAAAAATGATAACAATATCTTTTTATGAAAATAAAAAAATAAATAAAATTACTAATAATAAAATTAATTGCTAAATAAGCAATTATCTATCTGTTGAGGACATTATAATATATATAAAATAAAAAAGCAATAGAAGAGGAGGGATAAATTATGAAGTTTTTTGATACCTTAATGAATTTTCGTAGTGTAAATATATCTGCAAAAAGTGAATTTTCTAATAGATTGGAGATGCTAATAAAAGAGTTTGGGATGCAAAAGAAAGAATTAGCAAATAATTTAGGCATAGCGCCAGTTGCAATAACTAAGTATACCAAGGGTGTTTCAATGCCTTCTTTTGATGCTTTAGTAGCTATTGCAGGATACTTTAATGTAACTATAGACTTTTTGTTAGGACGAACTGATGAACCATTTTTAGAAAAAGATTTTGTTTATTTTTGTCCAATTGGAAAGATTAATTATAGTTTTATCTTTATTAATAAAAATCAAGAGGAAGAGCGATTAGAAGGTTGGTTAGATTATATTTTTGGCCTAACAATTTGGAATATGGATTTGCCAAAAGATGAGAATGCTTTAAATCAATTCTTATGCTTTAAATTTTCTAAAGAAGAAAGTAATCAACGATTGTATGAGTGTCTTTTCTTAACAGATGAATTAAGTGTCAAAGAATTTTTATTTGAGATGCAGCAGAAGTTAGGACTTCCATTTATGAAAGAATATGTAGGTGCGATGGCCATACAATCACAATATCTTGTGAATTTATTAATCTGGAATGAAGAGAGTATAAAGCCACCTATAGGGGCTTTGCCATGTGTGGACCCCCAATATTTGACGAATCTATTGAAACCGATTTCTAATGAAAAGGTTAGATTAAATTACAGTTCAACTAGCGGTGCAATGCCTCATTTGACTACATGGTTGAATCTATCGGATGAGGACCGAAGAGAGTTATTGATGAGACGTTTAAGACATATAAAGAGTAATTTCAAATAAAAGTTTTACAATAAGAATATTATAGGGTGTATTTTAGGGGGAAATGATGGCACAGTTTGATATTGTAGCGATAGAAGATCGGGCAAAGGAGTTAATAAATAATTTAGATAAGGACACTTTTTTTTATGATTTTCTAGCTTTATATAGTTTTCCAAAGTCTACTTTAACTAGAATTAGGAATAATAAAGAGTTCGAGGTAAAAAACAAAGTTTTATTTAATGAAATTAAAGAAGGTCAATCACCTGTTGCTAATGTGGTAGAAATTGAGAAAAACTTGAATAATAGAAATTCTAAACCACGTTTTATTATTGCCACGGACTATCAAGAACTAGCAGCTAAAGATATGGCGACAAAGGATACTTTAAATATTGATTTTGACGAGTTATTTTTATATGTTGATTTTTTCTTGCCATGGAATGGTATTGAAAAAATCGATTATGCCAAAGAGAGTCCAGCAGATATTAAAGCTGCGGAAAGATTTACGAGATTATATGATGAATTAAGAAAAATAAATCAATTTGAAGATCAAACTATAAAAGAAAAAGAGTTTAATCTTTTCTTGATTCGACTTCTCTTTTTATTATTTGCTGAAGATACGGGTATTATGCCTAAAGGTGTTTTAACAAATACTATTAAAATGAGAACCAAGGAAGATGGAACAGACTTAAATGATCTATTTAACACAGTCTTTGCTAGTCTGGATGTTCCTGATAGAGAGAGTCAAGATAAATGGTTAAGAGAATTTCCATATGTAAATGGTAAGCTTTTTACGCAAGCGCATACAGCTTTGAGCTTTGATAAACAAACCAGAAAATTAATTATAGAAGCAGGTGAACTTTTAAATTGGAACGAGATTAATCCAGATATATTAGGTGCTATGATACAAACTGTGGCTAGTAAAGAACAAAGAGCGGTATCAGGAATGCACTATACTAGCGTTGAGAATATTATGAAGGTTATACGGCCGCTTTTTTTGGATGAATTAGAAAAAATTTATTCAGATATTATTATAAAGATTAATGAAAATGAAGAAAAAGATATAACAGATCGGACACGACGTGAGAATAAAAGCGCTTATTTAAATGCACTGATTAAATTATATGATAGAATTTCAGAAATAAAGTTTTTTGATCCTGCATGTGGATCTGGTAATTTTCTGATTATTACTTATAAATCTATTCGGCGATTAGAAATCAAATTATTAAAATCCATACGAGAACTGCAAAAAAATTATGAATTTGATATGTTCCAGACTTCGAAGATTAGTCTTAGCAATTTTTATGGTATTGAGTTAGATGATTTTGCACATGAAGTGGCTAGATTATCATTATGGATTGCAGAATATCAGATGGATATAGAGGCTGAACGGGAAATTTTCTGGAAGCCAGCATTTCTTCCACTAAAAGATGTTGGTAATATAACACAAGGCAATGCGATGCTTTTAGATTGGAATGAAATAGTAAATCATGATGATACAAATGAAATTTATCTGATAGGTAATCCGCCATATATTGGCTCAAGTTTACAGTCTAAAAATCAAAAGATGGATGTTAAGTTGGCAACGGATGAGGCTGAAGGTTTTGGAAAAATGGATTATATTGCTGGCTGGTTTTTTAAAGGCGTAAACTTTATTAATTCAGCAAATGCTAAACTTGCATTCGTTACAACTAATTCTATTTTTCAGGGAGAGCAAGTTGCAATAATATGGGAACCATTGTTAACAAAAGCCTCAATAAATTTTGCATATACATCTTTTAAGTGGGGAAACTCTGCAGCTAATAATGCGGGAGTAACGGTAGCTATTGTTGGATTATCGAATTTATCGAATGCTAAAAGTGATAAGCAATTATTTGATGAGAATAATAAAAGAATTATAGTGAATAACATCAGTCCATATTTAACTAATGGAGAAAATATTTTAGTTCGGAATAGTAGAAATTCATTGACTGGCTTACCTAAGATGAGTAGGGGGAATGGTGGATATGATGGAGGTGCATTAATTTTTGAAATAGCTGAATACGAAGAAGCTATAGAGTTATTTCCAGATATGAAGCCATTGTTTAAAAGATATATAAATGGTCAAGAATTTATTCGTGGCATCTATAGATATGCGCTTTATATGTCAGAAGAGGATTATAAATTATTTTTACATAATTCGATTGTTTCGAATAGAGTAGAACGAGTTAAAACCTATAGATTAGCATCTAAATCTAAGCCAACCCAAGAATTAGCTAAAATGCCATGGAGATTTGGTGAAACGAAAGATTTTTCAGGACAGGCAATTTTAATACCTAGAGTTTCCTCTGAAAATAGGGAGTATATTCCTATGGATTTTTTAGATGATGATGATACGATGGTTTCAGATGCAGTAATAACGATTTATGGAGCACCTGTTTGGTTATTAGGTTTGTTACAATCTAAAATGCATATGATATGGTTATCAGCGATAGGTGGCAAGCTAAAAACGGATTATCGATATTCGGCTGGATTAGTGTATAATACATTTCCAGTTCCTGAACTATCGGCTAAACGTAAGAGTATGATAGAGGATCAAGTTTTTAATATCTTGGATTTGAGAGAAGAATTGGGTGGAAGTTTATCAGAATTATATCATAGAGATACGATGCCCAAAGAACTTCGTGATGCACATCATAATCTTGATGAAATTGTTGAACGGGCATATAGAGATGCTCCATTCAAATCAGATGAGGAAAGATTAAGTTATTTGCTTAAACGGTATAAGGAGATAATTAATGAGTAAGTTATTTGAAGTGACGTATGGTCAAAAGCAAACATCGGTAAATACAGATAGTTTAGGTATGAGAGATATGCAAGCACGTGTGTATGAAAAAAGAAATTCACAACATTTGCTAGTAAAAGCCCCACCAGCTTCGGGAAAATCGCGTGCACTTATGTTTGTTGCGTTAGATAAATTAAGAAATCAAGGGTTAAAAAAGGTTATCATTGCAGTGCCTGAGAAGTCGATAGGAAAGTCTTTTAAATCGACAAAGCTTTCTGAATATGGATATTACTGGGACTGGATTGTAAAGGATGAAAATAATTTAACAATAGGCGGTACATCGAAGAGCAAAGTTGATGCTTTTATCAATTTTATGAAGTCTTCAGACCCATCGGATGATATTCTTATTGCAACTCATGCAACATTACGTTTTGCTTCTGAAAAGTTGGATGCTGGAGATTTTGACTCTTGTTTACTTGCTATTGATGAGTTTCATCACGTTTCTCAGGAAGATAATTCAGTGTTAGGGGTTGCATTACGTGATATTCTTAAGAATTCAAGTGCGCACGTTTTTGCTATGACGGGATCATATTTTCGAGGTGACTCCGTTCCAATTTTAGAACCTTCAGATGAGCAACTTTTTGATAGAGTGACATATACTTATTATGAGCAATTAGAGGGTTATAAATATTTAAAATCTTTTGCTATGTCTTATAAGTTTTATAGAGGTCGATATATAGATGCTTTAGAAGAACTAAAGGACGAGTTTATAGATAAAAAAACTATTATTCATATTCCTAATGTAAACTCTGGGGAGTCAACTAAAGACAAATATGGAGAAGTGGATCAGATTTTGGATGTGCTTGGCACATACTTACAAAAAGATGAGCGAGGTATTACTTATATTAAAACAAAGACTGGAAGAATCCTTAAAGTTGCTGATTTGGTTACAGAGGATGGAAGAGAGAAAGTAGCTGGATATTTGGCACAAATGGATAAAGTTGAAGATTTAGATATGATTATTGCATTAGGAATGGCTAAAGAAGGATTCGACTGGCCATTTGCAGAGTATGCTTTAACAATTGGATATCGATCAAGTTTAACAGAGGTAGTACAAATTATTGGACGTGTTACGAGAGATTCATTTAATAAAACGGAAGCGATGTTTACTAATCTCATAGCAGAACCGGATGCAGATAATGAGGAAGTACAGTATGCTGTTAATAATATTATGAAGGCTATTACAGCGAGTTTATTAATGGAAAGCGTTTTATCCCCTGTTATCAAATTTAAACCGAAAGATCAAACGAATACGGAGATAAATAAACCGATAATATCTATTCGCGGACTACCTAAAATTTCT
Organism: Veillonella montpellierensis; assembly: GCF_947090115.1. Classification (NCBI taxonomy): domain Bacteria; kingdom Bacillati; phylum Bacillota; class Negativicutes; order Veillonellales; family Veillonellaceae; genus Veillonella; species Veillonella montpellierensis. The sequence goes on along the minus strand of NZ_CAMUMS010000012.1, from coordinate 3,018 downwards.
ACTGACCGTGCAAAAAAAATAATAGAGCAAGATATGGTTGAGTTAAAAGCTTCAATATTACAGGATGAAATTGTTCAAACAGCTATATCAGCAGGTGCTGATGCAAAAGTTATCAATAAACAATTAATTCCTAGAGTTATAGCTACAAAGTATCCAGATTTAACACAACAGGAGGTTGAGGAGGTTCGTCAGTATACTGTTGTAGACCTTACTTTAACTAATGCTGAGAGAGATAAAGACAATAAACAACTGTTAAAAATGGCGGATAAATTTGTTAATGTTGCAGATTTAAGTATTGATCTTATTGATTCCGTAAATCCGTTCCAATCAGCTTATGAAGTCATTTCTAGGGATGTAGATTCAAAAACTTTACAGTTAATTTCACGTGCTTTTGATGCTAAAAAATTTGAATTTACTAATGATGAACTTAGAATGCTTTATCCACAAATAAAATCTTTTCAAAAAGAACATGGAAGATCTCCTAGACGAGATAGTAAGAATCTTGAGGAAGTTAGACTATATTATGCGCTTGCTAAGCTTGCGCAATTAAAACAGGAGCGTAATGTATGATTGAAAACTTTGCAACATTAGAGGATGTTTTTGCGGATGATCTTTTTGATGTATTAGTTGAAGATATTAAACCCAAAAGAAGTATAATAATAGACGGAGAGATTGAAAGGTTTCAAGAAATTATTGATTGGATGAAGGAGCATGGAAGGGAGCCAACAAAATCAAAAGTTATGAAAGAACGAAAGTTATACTCAAGGCTTAAAGGAATAAGAAATAATCCAGATAAATGGGGAAAATGTAAAGAATATGATATTTACAATCTGCTGGATGGTGAGAGCGATGCATGATAATTTAGATGATATATTATCAGATGAAAGTTTATTTGCAGATTTAGAGATGGATCAAAATCTTTTCAGTAATGAGCGTTATAGAAGAACTGTGGCAGTTAAAGCTAGATCTAGCCAACGTAAAAGAATGAACGAAGGGTTTAATGAGTATAAATGGAGGTTCACACAAGTTCAAGATGACGTAGCTAGAGGACATAGAAAGATTAAATCATTTGATGATATTCATACAGGAGATAAAATTAGTAAGGAGAATCCAATTAAACAAGGTTCTTTTTATATAGACAATGGCATAATGCTTTATATTGACAGGATTTACGACCCGAAAACAGGCGAAAGTAAACAAAGTTCGACTAATCGAAATGATAAAATTCATGTAGTTTATGAAAATGGTACAGAGAATGATGTAAAGTTATTAAGTTTAATTTCTTCGCTTTATGATACAAAACGCCTTGGCCGTTTTGTAACAGACGTGATTGATAAGTCATTGGATGATTCTGGTAAAAGTATTACTACAGGATATATATATGTTGTAAGATATGCAGGAAAAGATCCTCGATTTCTGCATATGGAAAATCTATATAAGATTGGTTTTGCAAAGGATGTAAAGAAAAGATTAGATAATACTGCGAATGAATCAACATATTTATTTGCGCCAGTAGAATTAGTATGCGAGTTTGAAGTTCAAAATATAGATGTTAGAAAAGTAGAAAAATATATTCATCATAGGTTAGCAGATAAAAGAGTGGATTTATCTGTAGTAGCGCCTAATGGTCGCCAAATGACAATAAAAGAATGGTTCCTGATAGACTTAGAAAATATCCAATATATTATTAATAAGATGGTAATTGATTTACAAGTGTGATTGAATGTGTAGTTGTGCTTGTAATAAAATATATCCTATTTATAATTAACGGAATATATATACTCAATACTACACATATTTGTTGTTTATATACAAAAAGCACCCTTTATATTGTATATAAACTTATCTTTAATTCTTCTAAGCCGTAGGTCGTGGGTTCGAATCCCTCCTGGATCACCAGCGTAAATAAGCGGATAGTTCGAGATGAGCTATCCGCTTTTTGTATGAATTTCGGTAGTTTTCAAATTCCTAAATTCTCTAGTTCTTTGATACCTGTTTGGATGATTCGTCAAACGGAAATTATATCATGATTTAAATTCACGTAATCCCAACATTTGTGGTGTATTTTTGGTTGAAATATTAGGTTATCAGAATATGTAATATTTTAAATTGACGAAGTGTGTATAGTGTGTATAATATAAAGTAAAGATAAAAGGAGATGATATTATGGCAACAATTAGAAAGAATATAACTTTGCCTATTGATGTATATGAGGCAATCAATGAATATGCGAAAAGAAGTGGAGTATCTTTTTCTGAATTTTTAAGAGAAACAGCTATGAAAGCAATTTCGAAACAAGAAGACGCAAGTCTTTTGGCATATATGCAAGCTAAGACTTCTTATGTAGACAGAGAAGAACAAGAAGAAATTGAGAATTTGAATATAGACTTTGATAATTTGGATGGAAAGGAAATCACCTTAGATGACTTCTTACAAGGTTAAGTATTCAAAGAATGCAGAAAAATTCGTTAAGAAACATAGAGCTATCGGCGTTCGATTCTTAAAGGCTTTTGATGAAATTGTAACGGATAAGGAAAGTATTCAGTTCTACGATATAAAAAAGTTCCATTCTAAGCGCTTTAATGATATTTTTAGGCTGGGCATAGGTGATTATAGAGCGGTGTTCCGAATTGTAGATAATGAGCTCTTAGTTTATCTATTTGCTGTTGGTTCAAGAGGCGATATTTATAAAAAGGTAAATATGTAGTTTGAGTTGCAGTAGAGTAAAGACTATATAGAAAACATAGAATATATATACAATAAAGGATAAAAATGACAATAATATATGCAGAAAAGAGCTAATAGAATGTATAAATTATAGTTATTGTTCCTTCTAAGCCGTGGGTCGGGGGTTCGAATCCCTCCTGGATCACCAGAGTAAAAAAGCGGATAGCTCGTAATGAGTTATCCGCTTTTTTACATTGTACGCCGAATAGGCATGATTAACCCCCAGTTAAACTGGTGGTCAGTAAAATTTCTTAGAGAAAAGGAAAGAACCTCCTAGTGATAAAATGAAGT